>CALMBS010000518.1 GCA_937860285.1 uncultured Chloroflexota bacterium | reverse complement strand
GACTCTCGGCCGCCCGCAGCGCCGGCGCCACGCCGTCGACCGAGTCGTGATCGGTGATGGCGATGGCCGCCAGCCCCAGCTGTGCCGCCATCCGCACCAGGTCCTCCGGGCTCAGACGCCCGTCCGAGGCGGTGCTGTGCACATGGAGGTCCAGTTTCACCTTCTACCCCACTTCCC
This sequence comes from uncultured Chloroflexota bacterium, assembly GCA_937860285.1. Classification (GTDB taxonomy): domain Bacteria; phylum Chloroflexota; class Dehalococcoidia; order UBA2247; family RBG-13-53-26; genus JAFGCL01. The sequence goes on along the minus strand of CALMBS010000518.1, from coordinate 1,656 downwards.
GGTCGACCCGGCTGATCCTGGTGGCCCGGCCGGTATCGGGCTCCGTCTCCACCAGGACGGAGTTGAATACCACGGGCCCCTTGCCCACCGACAGCCTTTGCGGCATGTGGGTGAGGAAGCGGTGGAGCACCTCGTCCACGTTGTCCCCGATGACGGAGTCGGACGGCCCCACCATGCCCACGTCGGTGACAAAGGCCGTGCCCTTCGTCAGAACGCGGGTGTCGACGGTCCCAACGTGAGTGTGGGTGCCGACGACCGCCGAGACCCGGCCGTCCAGGTAGCGGCCCATGGCCTGCTTCTCGGAGGTGGCCTCGGCGTGGAAATCGACTACGATGGCTTCCGGCTTCTGTGTCAGCCCGTCCAGCAGCTGGTTCATGGCCCGGAACGGGCAATCGGCGTCGCCCATGAAGGTGCGGCCGATCAGGTTGACCACCAGGACGTTCCTCCGCCAGGCGTATCCCCGGCCGGGCACTCCCGGTGCGAAGTTCAGGGGGCGGATGATGGGCGTGTCATCGTCCAGCAGGGGGAGGACCTCCTTCTGGGCCCAGATGTGGTTGCCCGAGGTAATGACGTCGACGCCGCTGCCCAGGAGCTCGTCGGCTGTCTCCGGCGTGAGCCCCTTCCCCCCCGCGGCGTTCTCGCCGTTGGCAATGACCAGGTCCAGCTGCATATCGTGACGCAGGCCTGGCACCAGGTTGCGTACTGCCTTTCTGCCAGGCCTGCCTATCACATCACCGACCACGAGTATCCGCAATGGTCCTCTTTGTCACCTCTATTTGGCGTAGTCTACCGCCCGGGTCTCCCTTACCACGGTCACCTTTATCTGACCTGGATAGTTCAGAGTGTCCTCTACCTTCTTGACGATGTCCCGGGCCAGCCTCATGGCTCCCAGGTCATCGATTACTTCCGGCTTCACCAGTATGCGGATTTCCCTTCCAGCTTGGATGGCATAGGATTTCTCGACCCCGCTGAAACTGTTGGCGATCCCTTCCAGGGCCTCCAGGTGTTTCAGGTACTGTTCCAGTGACTCACGTCGGGCGCCCGGCCTTGACGCGCTGATAGCATCTGAAGCGGCTACCAGGAAGGCCAGTGCAGTGTTCATCTCCACTTCCCCGTGGTGGGCGGCCACCGCCCTTACCACGTCCGGTGATTTCTCCCACTGCTTAATGATGTCGGCGCCGATCTGGGCGTGCGGTCCCTCCGTCTCGAAGTCGACCGCCTTGCCGAGGTCGTGAAGCAGTCCGGCCCTCTTGGCCTGTTCCACATTGGCCCCTACCTCGGCGGCCATCATGCCGGCCAGGAGCGAGACCTCGACGCTGTGCATCAGGACGTTCTGCCCGTAGCTGAAGCGGTACTTCAGCCTGCCGAGCGTTCTTATGAGCTCGGGGGGCAGACCGTGCACCCCGGCCCGGTTCGTGGCTTGCTCTCCTTCAGTTCTAATCGTGTTTTCCACTTCGTCCCGCGCCCGGTTCACCATCTCCTCGATGCGGGCGGGATGGATGCGGCCATCAAGGATGAGCCTCTCCAGGGCGATACGGGCAATCTCACGGCGCACCGGGTCGAAACAGGACAGGGTGACAGTCCCGGGAGTGTCGTCGATAATGAGGTCCACTCCGGTGGCATGTTCCAGTGCCCTGATATTTCTTCCCTCGCGCC
>CALMBS010000517.1 GCA_937860285.1 uncultured Chloroflexota bacterium | reverse complement strand
GCAGCGGCCGCAGGTAGGGCAGCTCACCAGCGTGGGGCCGTGCTCCCGCAGGTCCAGGCTCTTGAGGATCTCATAAGCGACAGCGACTTCCTCCCGCGGGTCGGCGGTGAGCGATACGCGGATGGTGTCCCCGATGCCTTCGTGCAGCAGGATCCCGATGCCCACCGCGCTGCGGATGGCCCCCTCCCGGGGCAACCCGGCCTCGGTGATGCCCAGGTGCAGCGGGTACACTGTCTTCCGGGCCATGAGGCGGTAGGCCTCCACCGTGGTCGGCACGTCGAAGGCCTTCAGCGATACCTTGATCAGGCCGAAGTCCAGGCCCTCCAGGAGATCGATCTGCGCCAGGGCCGCCACCGCCATGCGCCGGGCGACCGTACTCCGGGCCAGCTTCCGCGGCATCGGGCCCCCGACCTGATGCCGGGGCAGGCTGCCGGCATTCACCCCGATGCGGATGGGGACCTCCCGGGCCCTGGCCGACCGGACCACGGCCTTGATCTGGTCCGGATCGCTGATGTTGCCCGGGTTCAGGCGCAGGCCGTCGACGCCGGCCTCCAGGGCCGCCAGCGCCAGGCGATAGTCGAAATGGATGTCAGCGATCAGCGGCACGCCGGCCCGCCGCTTGATGGAACGCAGGGCCTGCGCCGCCTCCATGTCCGGCACGGCCAGCCGCACGAGCTCGCAGCCGCACTCCGCCAGCTCCCGGACTTGCCTCAGCGTGGACGCCACGTCGCGGGTGTCGGCCTTGGTCATGGACTGCACCACCACCGGCGCCCCGCCGCCGACGGTCACCCCGCCGATGCTCACGGCCCTGGAGATCCGGCGTTTCCTCATAGGCCAGCGAAGCCCTCGCCGCTGATGATGCGGGCGATGTCAGCATAGAAGACGCCCACGAAGAGCATGATCATCAGCACCGTCCCCACCAGGTAGACGAAGCGCACGGCCTGCTGGGGCAGGCGCTGGCCGCGGCGCAGGCCCGCGATCACGGCCTTCACGCTGCCGCGGCGGCGCAGGACATCGAGGAAGGGGCGCGCCCCACCGCGCAGGCCCTCGCTAGCCGCGATCAGTATGCCCCCGCCGTCCAGCGGCGGGATGGGCAGGAAGTTGAACAGGGCCAGGCTGATGCTGATGAAGCCTCCCAGGAAGAGGACGCTGGCCATGCCGCCCACCTTCACCACCTCCACCGTCAGCTGGGCCGCGCCCACCGGGCCGACCAGGGCCGACCCCGGGTTGTCGCGGACCAGGGGGAGCGATTCCTTGATCAGGGACGGCAGGTGGATGACGAAGTCCCAGGACTCGCCCAGGGCCTCCCAGGCGGAGCGCCTCTCCTCGGTCAGCGCGGCCCCCTCCACCCACTGAACGCCCACCCCCGCCAGCGCCCCGCCACTCACCGACCCGGCGGCCACCGTGACCTCGAAATCCTCCAGGGTGCCGTCCTCCTTGATGCGCTCCATCAGCAGGGTGAACTCCTCCTCCCCGCCGGAGGAAGCTGCCTCCAGCGCCTGGGAAAAGCTCTCGCGGTCGTACACCCATTCCCCGTCGACCTGGAGGACGGTGTCCCCGGGCTGAACGGAACCGGCCAGCGGCGAGCCGGCCTCCACCCCTGTCACCGTGTCCAGCCAGGATGAAATCGACACGCCCAGCACGTAGCGGTCACGCTCCTGGTTGTACTCCGGCAGGACCGATACCGGCGGGAGCTTCACCCCCTCCCTCTGGATAACGATGGACTTGGGGACCTGCGGGTCCACGTTGACGGCGTCACCCACATCCCCCAGGTCCGCCATCAGGGCGCCGTCCACGGTCACGATGACGTCCCCGGCCTGGAGGCCGGCCTGCTCGGCCACCGAGCCGGCCGCCACGGAGTGCACGATGACCCCCTGGTTGCCGGAGATCTGGGTGGTGGTCACCCCCATGAAGAAGGCGGTGATGAAGACCAGGGCCAGCACGATGTTGACCAGGGGACCGGCGGCATACACCGCCATCCTGGTCAGGGGCCCTTTGCTGGCCAGGCCGCCCTCGACCGTCGGGTCGTCCTCGCCCACTGGCCTCACGAAGGCGCCCACCGGGATGAGGTTGACGGAGTAGGTGGTGTCACCCCTCTTGATGGCGAAGAGCCGCCACCAGAGCCCGATGCCGAACTCCTCGATAACGATGCCGGCCCTCCTCGAAGCCAGGAAGTGGCCCAGCTCATGGCAGATGACCAGGAAGAACAGCATGAGGACGAAGACGATCACGGTGAGCAGTACAGCCATTTCTAGCGCCTTCTCCATTTCCCGGCGTGCCGCCTGGCCCAGGCATCCGCCTCCAGCACATCATCCAGTGATGGGCGCGCCACCCCCCGGTGGCCCTCGAGCGTGTCCCCCACCAGGCGGGCGATATCCGCCAGCCCGATGCGGTGGGACAGGAACAGGTCCACGGCCACTTCATCGGCGGCGCACAGCACCGCCGGGTGGGTCCCTCCCTTCGCTCCCGCCTCGCGGGCCAGCCTCAGGCAGGGGAACCGGTCCAGGTCCGGCGGCTCGAAGTCCAGGGACAGGGCCGCGTCCCAGTCCATTATGGGCAGATCGGCGTTGGAATGCCGGTCCGGATAGACCAGGGCATACTGGATGGGCAGCCGCATGTCGGGACGGCTCAGCTGGGCCTTGATCGATCCGTCGGCAAACTGCACCATGGAATGCACCACGCTCTGCGGGTGCACCACCACGCTGATGCGGCTGTAGGGCAGGCCGAAGAGCCAGTGGGCCTCGATGACCTCCATGCCCTTGTTCATCAGGGTGGCCGAGTCGATGGTCACCTTGCGCCCCATCCTCCAGGTGGGGTGGTTCAGGGCCTGCTCCGGGGTTATGGCCTCCATTTTCCTGGAGGTGTAGCGCCGGAACGGCCCCCCGGAGGCCGTCAGCAGCAGCCGGGCCACCTTCCGCTTCTGTTCCCCCTTGAGGCACTGCCAGATGGCGCTGTGCTCGCTGTCCACGGGCCTGATCTTCACCCCGTGCTTCCGGGCCTCGGCCATCACCAGGGCCCCGGCCATCACCAGGACCTCCTTGTTGGCCAGGGCCACCTCCTTGCCCGCCCGTATGGCAGCCAGCGTCGGGGCCAGCCCCGCCCTGCCGGCCGTGGCGATCACCACCAGGTCCACCCCGGGGTGCGCCGCCATCTCCTCCAGCGTCACCGTCTCCGGCGCGGGCTGGCTGCGGGGAGGAAGGCTTTCCCGTAGCTGGGACGCGGGCCCGGCAAACGAGACCATCCGGGGCCGGAACTCGCCGACCTGGCCGGCCAGGAGCCTGGCGTTGCTGCCGGCCGCAAGGCCGACCACCGATAGCTTGTCAGAGAGGACCCGGGCTACTTCGAGTGTCTGCTGGCCAATGGACCCCGTGGAGCCAAGGATGGCAATCCTCTTCAGTCCACCACCCGTATCACGAAATCTAGCCATAGCCAGTTCCAAGCATATCACGAGGCATGCCCGAGTTAAAGCAGAATGGGTGTGGGTCGATGGCGGGCCCTCCGCCCTACTGGCGCCGGTGGACCAGCAGCCAGGTGCAAGCGAAACCGGCCGCAAACCACGCTCCCACCACCCCGAAGGCCAGCCCCAGGTTCACTTCCAGGTCGGTGAGCGTGCCGCGCAGAAGGTCGGCCATGTACTGGACCGGCAACACCTGATGAACGGCCCGTAGCCACCCGGGCAGCTGTTCTGCCGGGTACATGATGGGCGAAAACAGCATCACGGCAAAGATGATGATCTGGGTCAGCACCTGCGCCAGCATCGGCTTCGGCACGGCGAAAGCCATCGAGTAGCCCATAAAGGTGCTGCCCAGCGATATCATGATGACTGCCGGGATGGCCAGCGGGCTGAGACTCAAGTTGAAGTGGAAATAGGAGGCGCCCAGCACCACGGCCAGGATAGCGCCCGGGAGCGTGGTCCCGAACAGGTTTGTGGCATCCGCGGCAATGTAGACCATGCGCGGCACGGGGAGCGACCACACATAGTCAAATGTCCCCTCGGTGCGCATGCTCGCCACCATCTGCGGCGCCATCACCAGCCCAACGGTGATGAGTATGATCGTCGGCGCGCCGGCGGTCAGGTACTTGGCGGTTTCGGGGGTGATCGACGGGTAGAAGAAGCTGATGCCGTAGATGAACCCGACGGCAATCATCACCTGCACGGCGATGTTCAGTGAGAGCCATGTCCGGTTGCTCAGGAATACCCATTTGAGCATGAGCCAGTAGCTTCTCAGATGCCGCGCTGTCATTGGCTCTTCCCCTTCACCCCCGTGCCATTGGGGTTCCGCACCATCCGTATGTAGAAGTCCTCCATAGTGGCCGGTCCCAGCAGGAACTCCTCGATGGCGCCGCCTTCTTTCAGGGCGCGCGCCCAGGCTATGGCGGCGGAAACGTGGGACAGGCTGACTTCCCCCAGTATGCGCCGGTTGATGACCACCGGATGCCGCAGGAAATCGGGAAAGCCGGGCGCCGCCGCGTTCGGTTCCAGCGTAAGCTCCAGCCGCATCGCATCGCCCGCAGACTCCTTCAGGCTGGCCGGTGTGCCCGTGCTGATCACCCTGCCGGAGTCCACGATGGCCAGCCGGTCGACGACTCGCTCGGCTTCCAGGATATTGTGCGTAACGAGCAGGACCGCCGACCCGTCGCGCGCCAGGCCCTGCACCTCCTGCCAGATGGCCCGCCGTCGCAGAGGGTCAACGTCATTCGTCGGCTCGTCGAGAATCACCACCCTTCCCGGCACCACCGCGGCCATGCAGAAGGCCACCAGACGCCGGACACCCCCGGATATGGTAGCGCCCATCGTCTTCCTCCATTCGCCCAGCTCCAGCCGGTCGATGAGGCCCATGGCCCGTTCGTGGACCTCACGGTACCGGCCACCCCGGATCTGTCCCGCCAGCTCTATGGCCTCGAGTGTGCTGAGCCCCGAGATCGGCGCCTGGACCTGCGCCTGGAAGGAGCACGACTGTCGGGCGTAGCCGGGATTGGCCACCACGTCGACGCCGTCAATCGCTATGCGGCCAGAGTCGGGCTTCGCCAGGCCGATCACCTGCTTGACGAAGGTCGTCTTGCCGGCCCCATTGGGACCCAGCAGTCCGAAGATCTCACCGCGGCTCAGAGAAAGGGACACGTGGTCATTCACCAGCACACCCTTGACATAGGACTTGCACAGGTTCTCCGCTCTCAGTACTGCGTCCTGCTGCACTCCGTCACCCCCTCGACTGGTGGCCCGACGGCTCGCCGGCCGGACCGGCCGGCGCCGTCTCCACCGCTCGTCAGCTGTAGACCCCGGTTACGTTGTATTCCAGGGCAGTGATCTCCAACCGGATATAGGAGAAGTCCCCGCTGCTCATCCTCCAAACAGCCTCCCCTTCCACCGGGAGCCTGAGCCCATTGAATTCGCCATAGCGGGTCATAGGTGTTTCCCAGGTGTCCTTCACATACTCTCCACCTACTTCATGGTATCTCTCGCCCGTGAAGGTAGTCAGGGCCCCCTCTTCATCAAAGCGCATTACCGCCGAGGCGCTCAGGTCGCCGTTGGTTATGGTGACCCTGGCCGCGCTGTGGTCGATGGCCTCCCAGCGTATGTTGTCCTCCAGAAACGCCGTCGGAAACCACATCATCTCGTTCAGATAGCGCACCAGCGAGCTGTAGTCCATCTCATCCCCCCGAACGTCACCGATGGTCCGGATGCCCAGCATCTTGATGAGCATGTGACCGCGGCCTTCGACATACGAATCCCTGGCGGCGACGATGCTGAACGGGCCGGCGGCCATCTCACCCATCCAGACGAACGCGGCCGGATCCACCGAGAAGTACTCCACGGCTTCGATGTCCTTCCACGAGTCTTCCTGCGTCTGCCGCAAAGCGCCGGTCTGCTTCAGCCTCACGGTGCTGGTTCTCTGCAGGCCGACGACCCCCGTGTAGCGGAGGTATCGTTGCACCGGCTGGGGCAGGTCCGCCAGGTCCGCTTCGGTGACCACCCCCGGCACCGGCAGGCTATTGGACAGCACCTCTGCCGCACTGTCGCCAAAAGCATCTCGAAAGCGAGAGCTGCCGATGGCCGTGGCCGCGATCGCGGCGACCGCCAGCAGAATGACCGCTCCCACCCCTGCCAGGGCCACTTGCCACATTCTGGATCTCATCATAGCTGATTCTCCTCCACCTGCTTCCAGCATAGAACGAAACCCGGCCATTGACGCCATGAGTTGGGAGAGGGCTTTTGCTGGAGTCTCTGAGGGACCCCGGCCTGGTAGTCAGGCGAGGCCGGGACGGGGAGTCCACCGGCGGCCCGGTGGAGCTGTGGGGCCACGGCGCCTGGTCCCCCTACGGACCCGGCGCATACCACATCGCGAAGTAGTATACGATAACCCCGGTGAACACCAGGCTGTCTATGCGGTCCAGCAGCCCGCCGTGGCCGGGCAGCAGGTGCCCCGAGTCCTTCACCCCGGCCCGGCGCTTGACCACGGACTCCGCCAGGTCGCCGAGCTGGGCGCCCACACCGATGAGGCACCCCACCGCCACCGCCTCCAGGTAGGAGAGCGGCAGCACCCAGTCCCCCAGGTTGAGCAGGTAGCACAGGGCCGCGGCCGCGGCCACCGCGCCCGCAAACCCTCCGGCCGCCCCCTCCCAGGTCTTGTTGGGGCTCACCCTGGGCGTCATGCGGTGCCGGCCCCAGGTCCGGCCCACGAAGTAGGCCGCGGTATCGCAGGCGAAGGTGGCGAACACGGCCAGGATGACCAGTTCCCGCCCGTGGTCCAGCTGCCGCAGCATCACCCAGTGGCCCAGCATCCACCCCGCATAGAGGATGCCCGCCAGGGTCCAGGCCCAGCTCTCCAGGGCGACATCCCGGCGGAAGATGGTCAGCCAGACCAGGGGCAGAACGGCCGCCGCGGCCAGCAGGGCCCCGATGCCCCAGTCTACGTTCTCGGCCGCCTCGGGGCTGGCGGCCCGCTGCCCGTTGAAGAGGGCCGCCGCCACGAAGAGCAGCGCCCAGATGACCCCGAACACCATGAGCGGCCGCGCCCCCGCGTCCCGCCCCAGCCGGAAGAACTCCCGGCCGCCGACGGCGGCCGCCGCGCCAATGAGCAGGACCAGCAGCGGGAACCGGTCAAACCAGGAGGTCTCCCAGCCGAAATCGAAGTAGATGAAGGCCAGGAGAAGCGGGATGCCGACTACGGCCGTGAGAACTCTCAGCTTCATTGCCACCAGCTCTTCCGCCGCTGGCCGGGTCAGGCCCCGAAGTTGCGGGCCCTCTGGCTGAAGGCCAGCAGCGCCTTCCGCACCTCTTCGGCGTCGAAGTCCGGCCAGTACACCGGGGTGAAGTAGTACTCACTGTACGCCGATTGCCACAGCAGGAAGTTGGACAGCCTCATCTCGCCGGCGGTACGGATGATCAGGTCGGGGTCGGGCAGCCCGTCGGTGTACAGGTGGCGGCCGAAGGCTTCCTCGTCCAGCGCATCCGGGTCGGCGTTCTCGTGAAGCAGGCGCCTGGCGGCCTCGACGATCTCGGCCCGGCCGCCGTAGTCGAAGGCCACGGAGAGGGTCATCCGGTCGTTGTTCCGGGTCAGCTCAATGGACTTGGCCACCTCTTCCTGGAGCCTGCCGGGCAGCCGGTCCAGCCTCCCCAGGTGGCGCAGCCTGATCCCCCTCTGGTGCATCTCCTTCGTCTCGCGGCCGATGACGCTGGCCAGGATCTGCATCAGCTCCTTCACCTCGCTTCTGGGGCGCTGCCAGTTCTCCGTGGAGAAGGCGTACAGGGTCAGGTACTTGACGCCGCTCTGGCCGAAGGTCTCCACGACACGACGGATGTTCTCCGTCCCGGCGCGGTGCCCCTTGAGGCGGGACAGGTGCCGCTTCTCCGCCCACCTGACGTTCCCGTCCATGATGATGGCCACGTGGGTGGGCATGGGGCTGATCTGGGCCGTTTCTTTCTCGACCAGCTAGACCTCCATGATCTCGGCTTCTTTGTCCGCGCCCACCTTGGAGACCTCGCCGATGAACCGGTCCGTCAGCTTCTGCAGCCTGTCCGTGGCCCGCGTGCTGTCGTCCCGCGACACCTTCTTGTCCTTCTCCAGCTTCCGGAGCTCCTCCAGGGCGTCCCGCCGCACGTTGCGCACGGCGATCTTGGCGTCCTCGACCCTCTTGTGCACCACCTTGACCAGATCCTTCCGGCGCTCTTCCGTGGGCGGCGGTATCACCAAACGGATGACCTCCCCGTCGCTCTGCGGGTTCAGGCCCAGGTCCGACTTCTGGATGGCCTTCTGCACGTTCCCCACGATGCTCCGGTCCCAGGGCTGGATCAGCAGGAGCCTGGCCTCGGGCACGGATATGTTCGCCAGCTGGGGCAGCGGCGTGTTCGTGCCATAGGCCTCCACCACGATGCCGTCCACCAGAGCCGCGGTGGCCCGGCCGGACCGGATGGTCTCCATCTCCCTCTTCAGGACCTGGACCGTCTTCTGCATCTTGCTGTCGGCGGCCTTCAGCGTGTCGTCAATCATTCCTTCACCCCCGAAGACACCAGGGTCCCGATGTGCTCCCTGGCTACTGCTCGTTTGATACTGTTGGCGGCGTGGAGGTCGAACACCACGATGGGCACGTTGTTCTCCATGCACAGCGAAAAGGCGGTGGCATCCATGACATTGAGCCCCATCTTGAGGGCCTCGCGGTGGTTCAAGCGCTCGAACTTGCGGGCGGTGGGGTCCTTGTTGGGGTCGGCGGAGTACACCCCGTCCACCTTGTTCTTGGCCATCAGCACTACCTCGGCCTTGATCTCGATCGCCCGCAGGGCGGCCGCGGTGTCCGTGGTCATGTACGGGTTCCCCGTCCCGGCAGCGAAGATCACCACCCTCCCCTTCTCCAGGTGGCGGATGGCCCGGAGGCGGATGTAGGGCTCGGCCACCGACTGGATGGGGACGGCCGTCTGGGTGCGGGCCACGACGCCCGCCTTCTCCAGGGCGTCGTGCAGGGCCAGGGCATTCATGACCGTGGCCAGCATGCCGGCGTAGTCGGCAGTGGCCCGGTCCATGCCCCGGGCAGCAGCGTCAGCCCCCCTCCAGATGTTGCCCCCGCCCACCACGATGGCCACCTGGACCCCGGTGTCCAGGACCTCCTTCACCTGCCTGGCCACCATCTTCAGGATGGAGTCGTCGATGCCGTACTCGCGCTTGCCCATGAGGGCTTCGCCGCTCAGCTTCAGCAGGATCCGCCTGTAGCCCGTTGCCGGCTCATTCATTGGTCCGCAGTCCTCCTGTTCGCAGATTTCACGGCCCCGGTCACCCCGGGAACGTGAGCCCGCCGGTGATGCTGAAGGTCTGCCCGGTGATCTGGTTCGAGTCATCCGA
>CALMBS010000516.1 GCA_937860285.1 uncultured Chloroflexota bacterium | reverse complement strand
CCTGCGCGGTTATCAAGCTGTTCAAGGATGCCCTGGCCGAGATCGATGTCCCGGTATTGACCGTCGATTGCGATGTGGTGGATCCGACCGTGACATCCGAAGTCGAGATGAGGGACCGGATGGAGCGGTTCTTCGAGCTCCTGGACGACCGGCGCTAGTGGTATCATAGGGGCGAAATACGAAGGGTATTGATCGTGATAGCAGTCGGACTCGATGCCGGGAGCCTTAGCACCAAGGCCGTGGTCATGGATGGCGGTGCGATCGTGGCGTCAGCCGTGGTGCAATCGTCCGATTCCGCCGAGGCCAGCGCCAGGACGGCCCTGGACCAGGCGCTGGCGAAGGCAGGGCCGGACGGGGACGTCTACGTCGTTTCGACCGGCGCCGGCGGCAAGGCCGTCTCCTTCAGCCGCCAGAGCAGGGCCATCACCACCTGCCTGGCGCGGGGCGTGCACTTCCTGCTGCCCCAGTCCCGCACCGCCATCGACATGGGGGCGGAGACCATAACGGTGGTCCGCATCAACGAGCGCGGGCGGGTGTCTGACTATGGCAACCAGGACAAGTGCGCCGCCGGAACCGGCATCTTCCTGCAGCAGATGGCCCGCGTCCTGCGGCTGTCCATGGACGAGATGTCCGGCGCCGCGGCGGGGGCCAGGGGCCGGGTGGAGATCACCGGCACCTGCGCCGTCTTCGCCGAGTCGGAGGTCATCTCCCACATCCACCGCGACCCGCCGACCCCGGTGGAGGACATCGTGGCCGGTATCTACCGGTCGATGGTGAACCGTGTCATGGCCCAGCTGCAGAGGCTGGGTGTCAAGAGGGAGGTGGCGGTCACCGGCGGCGTGGCCGCCAGCAGGGGCCTGGTGGGCATCCTGGAGCAGGAAATCGGCCGCATCCTTGGGGAGGAAGCGGGCCGTATCCTCGGGGAGGAGGCGGGCCGCCTCCTGGTCCCGCCTTCGCCCGAGCTGTCCGGGGCCATCGGGGCGGCCGTCATCGCCGGAGAGAACATCATGCAGGAGGGGGCCGGGTGATAGCTGCCGGGATCGACATCGGCTCGCGGGCCACCAAGGCGGTGCTGCTGAACCAGGCGGCGGTGCTCTCGTCGGTGATCATGGACACCGGCCCGGAGAGCGCCAGGACCTCGGAGGCCGCGATGCAGGCGCTGCTCCAGCGCGCCGGGGTTTCCTTGGGGGACGTGGAGTACACGGTGGCCACGGGGTACGGCCGGATCCTGGTGCCCTTTGCGGACGAGAACGTGTCGGAGATCAGCTGCCACGCCCGCGGCGTCAACCACTGCTTCCCCACCGTGAGGACCATCCTGGATATGGGCGGCCAGGACTGTAAGGCCATCCGCTGTGACGAGAAGGGCACGGTGGTCAACTTCATCATGAATGACAAGTGCGCCGGCGGCACCGGCCGGTTTCTGGAGATAATCGCCGAGGTGCTGGAGGTCCCGCTCTCCGAAATTGGGGAAGCGGCCCTCGGGTCGCACCATGATATCCCCTTCAATACCATCTGCGCCGTGTTCGCCAAGAGCGAGGCCATCTCCTGCCTGAGGAGGGGGGTGCCCAGGGGGGACATCCTTTCGGGCCTCCATGAGGCCATTGCCACCAGGAGCCGGAACCTGCTCAAGAGGGTGGGCATAGAGAAGGACTTCAGCATCAGCGGCGGGATCGCCAAGAACCGGGGCCTGGTGCAGAAGCTGGCGGAGAAGGTGGGCCTGGAGCCGCTGCTGGCCGGGGACCCCCAGCTGATGGGCGCCCTCGGCGCCGCCCTGTTCGCCCGGGAGGGCGGCCGCGGGTCGGGCGGCGCCGGGGCCAGGATACACTACGGCTACGCCGACGCCACGGGAGACTATTTCATCACTATCGACCGCTCCCGCTGCGACGGTTGCGGGGAGTGCGTGAGTGCCTGTCCCGCGGGCATCTTTGCCCTGGCCGGGCGCAACGGTGCGGGGCCCAGGGCCATCGTCAGGGGAGAAGCCCGGAAGAGACTCTCAGCCCTCTGTCCGGGGTTTGGGTCGTGTTCCAGGTCGGTGAGCGCCAACTGCCACAGCGTCTGCCGGGCTGACGCCATCAGCCATAGCTGGGACGGCTGATGCATCGGCCATAGCCGGGAGGGCGCCCGGCAGCCTGCCGGAGAGGGCGGCAAGGAGGGATGTGAAATGAGCAGCCAGGAAGTCGCGGGCAAACGGAAGGTCAGGGTGGCGGTGGACGGCATGGGTGGGGACCACGCTCCCACCGAGGTGGTAGAGGGAGTGGCCAGGGCGGTCAGGGAGATGGATGTCGAGGTAATCATCACCGGCCTGACGCCCGACCTGACGGCCGAGCTGGCGAGGCATGGCCTGCACGACTCGACCATCAGGATGGTGGAAGCCGTCCAGGTGGTCAGGGACGGGGAGAACGCCATCATCGCCGCCATGCGCAAACCCAACAGCTCGATGGCGGTGGCGACGAAGCTGGTCAAGCAGGGCCAGGCCGATGCGGTGGTCAGCGCCGGCTCCACCGGCGCCTTCATGGTCAACGCCTACCAGCACCTGGGCTGCCTGCCGGGCATTGAGCGGCCCATAATCGGCGGGCCTTTCCTGAAGCTGGCCCCGGACACGTTCCTGCTGGACATGGGGGCCAACGTCGGCTGCCAGGCCACTGACCTGCTGAAGTTCGCCGTGGCCGGCAGCGTCTTCGTGAAGAAGTTCCACGGCATACAGGACCCCACTGTCGGTCTGCTGAATGTGGGCTCCGAGGAGGGCAAGGGGACGGAGGTCCTCAAAGAGGCCTACCACCTCCTGAAAGAGAGCGGCCTGAACTTCGTGGGCAACGTGGAAGGCATGGACATTCCCGGCGGAAAGGCCAACGTGATCGTGTGCGATGGCTTCGTGGGCAACATCCTGCTGAAGTTCTCGGAGGGGATGGCCCGGGGGGTCAATGCCTTCCTCTCCCGCGAGCTGGCGTCCATGCTGCCGCGGGCCTCCGTGGAGGCCGTGACCTCGAAGCTGATGAAGCTTATCAGCACGGCGGACACCACCGGGGGTGGTCCCATCTGGGGCATTGACGGGGTAGCCATCGTCTGCCACGGGGCCGCCCGCGCCGAGCAGATTGCCGCCGCCATCGGTGAGGCCAGGCTGGCGGTGGAGAGCGACTTCGTGGGTGCGCTGCGCCTGGAGCTGGAGAAGGCGCTGAAAGGCAACGGTCAGTAGATGTTGAAGGAGAAGTGCGAGGCAACGGGAGGCGAGTTGGCGGTTTTCGACGAGCTGAAGAAGATCCTGGCGCGGGTGGCCAAGAAACGGGAGCAGGACATCACCATCGACATGCCGCTGGCGAACCTGCACCTGGACTCGCTGAACTGGGTGCAGGCCATCGTAGGCATGGAGGGCCGTTTCGACATGGAGGTGGACATCGAGAGGATGAAGACCTTCACCACCGTGCGCGACCTGGTCCAGCACATCGAAGAGAAGATGAACTAGCCCTCCCCCGGACCCGGCCATGCCCGTGATCCGGTCTATCGCCCGCCACCGGCCTTTCGTGGTCGTCTGGCTGGCGTTGCTCATCAGCCTGGCCGGTATCGGGATGGTGAGCCCCCTGCTGCCGCGGTTTGCCGAGGACATGGGGGCGAGCGGGACATGGTTGGGGCTGATCTTCTCCGGCTATGCCTTCTCCCAGGTCCCGCTTATGCCGCTGGTGGGCCGGCTGGCGGACCGCTTCGGCAAGAAGCTCTTCCTCCTGACAGGACTCCTGATGTATGTGGCGGCTGCCGCCGGATACCTGTGGGCCCCGGGCTACCGGGAGCTGTTTGGCTTCCGGCTGGTGAGCGGGGTGGGCGCGGCCATGGTGGTGCCCACCGCGTATGCCTACGTCGGTGACCTGACGCCGCCGGGCCGTGAAGGGCGGTACATGGGGGTCTTCAACATCGCCATGGTGGCGGGATACGGGCTCGGGCCGACCCTTGGCGGCCTCATCTACGACGGCTTCGGCATGCAGGCTGCCTTCACCAGCATGTGCGTGATGAGCGGCGCCGGCTTCCTGGTGGTCCTGCTCTTCCTGCCGCCGTCGGGGCCGGCGGCGCTTGGCGGGGGGGCGGCGGACCCGCAAGCAGGGGAGAGTCCCATCGGGCTGTCGGCACTGGCCCGGGACCCCACCATGCAGGCGCTCATCGTCTACATGGGGGCCTGGGGGCTGGCCTACGGGGCGGTCAGCACCTTCCTGCCGGTCTTCCTGACCGAGGTCCGCGGGGCCACGCTGGCCCAGGTGGGCATCGTGCTCTCAGTGCGCTCTGTGCTCAACGGCACCCTCAACTACCCCTACGGGCGGCTGGCGGACCGGGTCAGCCGGCCCGTCCTGGTAACCATCGGGCTGGCAGCCATGGCGGCGGGCGTCTGCCTCATACCCCGGGTGGGCGGCTTTGCCGGGGCCGTGGCCCTGTTCGCGGTGATGGGCTTGCTGGAAACCGTGGCCATGCCGGCCGGAAACGCTATCACGGTGGAGACCGGCCGGAGGCTGGGCATGGGATCGGTGATGAGCGTCTACAACATGGCCAACTCCGCTGCGGTCATCGTGGGGGCTCTGGCGGGGGCCGGCGTGGAGAGCGCCGCCGGCATCGGCTGGGTCTTCCCCGCGGCGGCGGGAACCGTGGTCATTGGGGTGGCAGGGTTCAACCTGCTGATCCGGCGGGCAACGCCGGTCCGCTAAAACTTCCCTCTGCGCCAAATATTTCGCTTTACTTCTGCATTTAGTGTAGTATAATAGCCCCACACCGCTTCACTCGATTCAGCCGGCAGCACTTGGGGGGTATCTAATGAGTCGAAGGGCCACAGATCGCAGGGCCGGCCAGACGGCAGCCAGCGCCGTTTCTCGCCGCCAGCCGGGGGCCGACGCTCGATCGGAAAGCGAGAGCGAGAAGCGATACCGGCTGCTGGCCGACAACATTGCGGACGTCATCTTCCTCCTCGACCTGGATCTCCGGCCCACCTACTTCAGCCCTTCGGTGACCCGCCTGGCGGGACGCAATGTCGACGAGCTCCTGGGGGGCACCCTTGAGGGGACCCTCACCCCGGCCTCGTACAAGGCGGCCATCGCGGCCCTGTCTGCGGCTGCGGCCGACGAGCGGAGGCAGCCGGGCTCCGTGACGCTGCGCACACTGGAGCTGGAGTTCCAGCGCCAAGACGGCTCCGTGGTACCGATCGAGGCCACGGCCAGCTACCTGCGGGACGGGGATGGGTGGCCGGTGGGGATCCTGGGGACGGTGCACGACATCTCCGAGAGGCGCAAGGCGGAGGAGGCGCTCAGGGAGAGCGAGAAGCGGTACCGTCTGCTGGCGGACAATGTCACGGATGTCATCTGCGTGCTGGACAAAGGCCTCAGGGTCACCTACCTCAGCCCGTCGGTAACCCATCTGCTGGGCTACACGGTGGAGCAGAGCCTGGGGCAGCAGTGGAACCAGTGGATAGAGGAGGCCCTGACACCGAGGTCTGCCGAGATCGCCACCGAGGTCTTCAGGGAGATCGCCGCCAGCATGGACGCGGGCTCCCGGAAGGACACCTACAAGTCCTGGACCCTGGAGCTGGAGTTCCGGCGGAAGGACGGGTCGGCGCTGTGGGCCGAAGGCAGGGTGAGCATCCTGCGCAGCGAGGGAGGCGAGCCCATCGGCTTCCTGGCCCTGGTCCGGGACATCAGCGAACGCCGCCGGGCGCAGGAGCTGTTCCAGACCCTGGCCGACAACTCCCCGATCGCGGTATACATCACGCAGGACGGCAAACTGCAGTTCGTGAACTCGCAGTTCAAGCACCACGTTGGCGTCGGTGAGGCCGAGCTCCTGGGCACTGACGCCAGCCGATTCATCCTGGCTGAGGACAGAGAGACGGCCAGACAGATGTCGGAGGCCATGCTGAAGGGCGAACGCCCCAACCCCTACGAGTACCGCTTCGTGGGCCGCGCCGGACGCATCAAGTGGGTCATGGAGCAGGTGGCCGCCATCCAGCACAACGGCCGTCCGGCGATGCTGGGGACCTTCATGGACATCACGGAGCGCAAGCAGTCCGAGGAGACCCTGGTCCGCTCTGAATCGCAGCTGCGGCTCCTCTCCCAGCGCGTCCTGGAAGTGCAGGAGGAGGAGAGGGCCCGGATTGCCCGGGAGCTGCATGACCAGCTGGGCCAAGAGCTGGTGGCCCTCAAGATAGAGGCGGTGGTCCTCATGGAGGAGCTGGTGGGCCATCCCCGGCTCAGTGAGCGCGCCCGGGGGGTGCTGGACCTGATCGACCGGCTGGACACTACGGCCCACCGCATCGCGGTGAGCATCCGGCCGGAGATCCTGGACAAGCTGGGACTGGTGAAGGCCATTCAATGGTACGCGGAGGACTTCGAGCGGCGCAGCGGCATTTCCTGCCCGGTCGAAGCCCCGAACAACGGCCTGGTGCTGCCGAAGGCGGTGTCCACCTGCGCCTACCGCATCGTGCAGGAGGCGCTGGTCAATGTCTGGAAGCACTCCCGGGCCTCCCAAGCCAAGATTAAAGTCACCAGCGGTCACGGCGCAGTCAACGTCTGCGTGTCCGACAACGGCGTGGGGATGGACCTGCGGCGGCTCTCAGAGGGGACAACGCTGGGGCTCCTGGGCATGCGCGAGCGGGCCGGCCTGGTCGGAGGCAAGGTGACCATCAGGGGCAATACGGGAGGCGGCCTGCGAGTGGCGGCCAGTCTGCCCATGGGGATGGCGAGGCCCGTGGCGGGCGCTGCCGCGGAGATGGGCCCGGGGCAGGCGCCGGCGTCGAAGCCAAGGGACAGGAGCGACATCAGGGTACTCCTGGTCGATGACCACAGCCTGGTCAGGGCCGGTCTGAGGCGGGTCCTGGAGCAGGCGCCGGACATCCGGATCATTGCCGAGGCGCGCGACGGCAGGGAGGCAGTGGACAGCTACCAGGAGGTGGCGCCGGACGTGGTGGTGATGGACATCTCCATGCCGGAGCTGGACGGGATGGAAGCCAGCAAACGTATCCTCTCGGTGGATCCCCAGGCCAGGATCCTGATGCTCACCCGGTTCGAGGAGGAGCAGTACGCCATCCGGGCCATGAAGGCGGGCTGCCTGGGATACCTGACCAAGGGGTCGTCCACTCAGCAGCTGCACCACGCGGTCCGCGCCGTGGCCCGGGGCAAGCGCTTCCTCTCCGATGAAGGCCAGGACGTGGTCAATCTCCAGCTCCTTTCGAGCCAGCCCGGATCGGGTCCGCTGGAGAGCCTGTCCGACAGGGAGCTGCAGGTGCTCTGCCTGCTGGCGCAGGGACAGGAGCTGAAGGGGGTGGCCAAGGACCTGGAGCTCTCCGTCAAGACGGTGGAGACGTACCGTTCGCGGGTCCTGCACAAGCTGCATCTGCGCAATGACGTGGACATCTGCCAGTTCGCCATCCAGAATGGCCTGATCGACAGCATCTCCAAGAGGGCGTTCCCGCCGGCAACGGTTTCGGGTCCTACGTAGGATAACTCCTGACAATTCGATCAGGAGATTCCTGATGCGGCCGGGCATCTGACTGGGTTAACCTGATTTGACGCGCTTCTTCCGCAGCGTGTCTTTGTTAGGGGGTGGGATAGAAGACAGTGTCTCTTTGATGGTTTACGGATATTTGTGCCGATCTCGTTTTACATTAGGCAAATTGTTAGCAGGAGGATAATATGGGTGCAGACGAAAGATATGACATAGTCATCGTTGGTGGGGGACACAACGGCACCACCATTGCGGCCTATCTGGCTAAGTGCGGACTCAGCGTCTGTATTCTGGAAGAAAGGCCGGAGCTCGGTGGCGCGCAGGAGAACACCGAGCCCGTTGCGGGTGCGCGTCTCTCCCCCCACGCCATTGCCAACTACGGCGGGGCGGCTCCGGGATGGGAACAGCTCGAGCTCTGGAAGTACGGCTTCCGAATGGACCTCCATGCCCGGCATCCCGAGTACCGGCCCCAGCCGACGGGATTCATGACCGGGGAGGGCATGTACCAGGTGGATGACGAGTCGGCCATGGGTTTCGCCAAAATCTCGGGCTACCTGGGCCAGCCGCTGGCCTGGACCCAGGAGCTGCTGAGGGCCACTTTCTGGTGCCCGCCGCATCCGCCCGAGGTGGAGGTCACTCCGGAGAACATCCCGTTCATGCAGGTCTACAAGAAGCACGCGCCCGATGTCTGGACCGAAGAGCTTCTGCGGTGGACCATGTTCGACTTCCTGGATGCGCACATCAAGGGCGGCGAGCCCTTCAAGACGGTCATGTGCTACATCGCCGCGGTCTCCGGCGCCTTCGGGCACCATGAGGGGCAGGCCGTCCCGGCGCTGGCCAGCGTGCTGGCCTGCACGCCTCCTTTCATACCCCGCCCGGTGGGCCCCCGCGGCAACATCCACGGGTACTTCCATGCGCTGCTGCGCTGCGCCGTAGCCCACGGTGTGGTGGCCCGCACCTGCTGCAAGGTGGAGGAGATCATCATCAACAACGGGACGGCGGTGGGCGTCAGGCTGGCTGACACCGCTCCCAGGGGCGAGAAGAGGATCTGGGCCAACAAGGCGGTGATCAGCGCCTGCGACATCCGGCACACCTTCAACAGGCTGATCGGCCCCAGCCATCTCGACCGGGGTTTCCTGCAGCGGATCAACGACCTGAGCGCCAAGGGCGGCAGCCTCTACGTTACCCACTGGCTGACCAAGAAGCAGCTGAAGTTCCGCGACAAGTGGGCCGGGGCGATGTCCGGCGAGGGCGTCTTCACCGGCGGCCCCTTCGTGGGCGGCGCCGGGACCAGGAAGGAGTACTTCGCTCACATGGCGGAGGCCCTGGGCTGGAAGGGACGACCCCGGATCCCGGCCAAGGAAGGCCTCTATCTCTGGGTGGGCAACCAGAACTACGATGAGACCCATCCCCAGTGCACCCGGCCCGGCCAGTACATCTG
Source organism: uncultured Chloroflexota bacterium (assembly GCA_937860285.1). Taxonomy (GTDB): domain Bacteria; phylum Chloroflexota; class Dehalococcoidia; order UBA2247; family RBG-13-53-26; genus JAFGCL01. The sequence continues at coordinate 446 of CALMBS010000516.1, read as the reverse complement.
CGGACCGTTCGACACCATCGTGGCCACCCCCGAGTACGACCCGGAGGGCAAGGAGAACATCAACAAGATCAAGGAAGAGCTCAATGCCTACAACCTGGAGCTGGCCGGCGTGGTCTGCGAGAACCTGGATGGGGACAACATCATCAAGACTTTTGTGAACACGCCCTACGACTCGGAGCTTCGCAACGCGGGCCTGATGGGCGGTTCGTGGTACGGCGTCCGGCACGACAAGGACGAGTGGTGGACCACCAGACCCCTGCCGGAGCTGGCGCGCGGCCGGACCCAGATCGACGGCCTGTACCTGTGCCATCAGTCTTCCATGCATCCCGGCGGACTGTGCCTGATGGCCTGCGGCTACAACCTGATGCACACCATGATCGAGGACGGCTTGGCCAAGCCGGGACCGTGGTGGTATCCGTCGCCGTGGTACATCCCGCAAGACGGCA
>CALMBS010000515.1 GCA_937860285.1 uncultured Chloroflexota bacterium | reverse complement strand
AGCGTCGCCACGCCCAGCAGTATGCTGAACACCCCGACGTTCTTGTACATGCTGGCCTGCCCCTTGGCAGCCTCAGCCTCCCCGTTCAGTTTGTTGCCGTACGCATCGATAGCGGGGGCCGCCTCCTGCACCAGGGCCGCGACAGCCGTCTCGGCCGTGCTGCTCAGGCTCTTGTTGGCCGCATAGGCCTCTTCCAGCTTTCCGACCGCCTGCCCATAGAGGGTCGCAGCGTTGGCGAAATCGCCGGCTGCGTACCGCGCGTTGGCTTGGGCCGCCAGGACCGTGGCCTCAGACCTCGCCATGGCACCGGCCGTGCTAAGCGGTACCCAGAAGACCGGAGCATTGGCGTTAAGGTTGGTGTATTCCTGGAAGGCGGTCATGGCCGCCGCCTGGTCCGTGCCGTAGACGGCCAGGTCGTTGCCGTTCACCACCGTCCACCGGGTCCACGACTCATAGGTGGCGAAGACCTCCTGGAAGCTCGATGGCGCGGAGGCCAGGGTGATCTTGCCCGTCTCGTAGTCGGCGGTCCACCCCGAGGCTATCTGCCATTCCCCCGTGGTCGGGTTGGCCACGCCAACCTGCAGGGTACCACTGACCACCGGGCTGGAGTTCGTATAGTACACCGTCTGTGTCCCCGTGCCAAGGCCCACGGACTCGAAGTACTGGTAGTCTATGTACACCCACGTGTCGGCGGGAGGTGCAGAACCGAAGGTTATCACCCCGGTATAGGGATTCACCGTGTATTTGGAAGCATCCTGGAACGTGACGCTGATAGGCGCAGCCTCAGTCTGCCAGTACACCTTCAGCGCCGCCGGCGTGTTGACTATCGGTTGATGGAGTGTCCCGAACTGCAGGTTGACACCGTTGCCCTCACCTGCATTCCAGTGAGACTGCACGTGCTTCACGTAGGGTGCATTCTGCAGCTGGTAGCCTACCTTCACCTGGTAGGAGTGCAGGACCTGGCTGGAGGCCGTGGCCGGGATGGGCACCGCGAAGCTGTAGCTCGCAGTCTCGCCCGGCCTGAGGGTGGCCGGACCCGTCCCGTCGTAGGTCTGGCCCCAATCCAGGGTGATCTTGGCCTCCCTGATGGTCACATCAAAGATCTGGTCGTTGGTCACCGGGACCGTGACGTTCGCCGTACTCCCGGCAGCGAAGGCCACCACGTCCACGCCGCCATAGAAATTGTCATTGCCCTGGTAGATGGGCACTGACCACTTGGCCTCGCCGACGTCTGCCGTAGCTGTCGTTGGAATGGCGACGAGTATCACCGCCAGCAACAGGACACATGCCAGCACTAAGAAACGACTCTTTTTCAACTCCTTGCATCCTCCTTACTCGCAGTATTCCTATCCCACTCGTCTTCGCTGATTGCCCCCCAGATACCCCCCTGGAGAAACGACCTAGCGCACCATCCCTATGGGCATCACCCCCTTCGTCTTCCTTCTTCTTCTCTTCATATAAACAACCACGCCCGAGCGTGATTCGCGGAGAGTTTAGCACAAGATTCCCTTTTGTCAATAGTCATGTTACAATGCCGTGAGGCGTGCAGCTGTCACAAAACCCTCTCAGTCTCGCCGCCGGCCCCGGCCAGCAGGCCACTGCCGCCGGCGAGACGTCTGAGCAACCGACTAAGGAAAGGAACCGCCATGGCCAGAAGAATCGCCACCATGAAACGGGAGACCGGTGAGACCAGCGTGAGCGTGGAGTTCGACGTGGATGGGAAGGGCGACTTCGAGATAACCACCGGGATCAGGATGCTGGACCATCTGCTGACGCAGCTGGCCCGCCACGGCGCCTTCAACCTCAGGGTGGCCGCCACGGGCGCCGACCCGCATCACCTGGTGGAGGACGTGGCCATCTGCCTCGGCCGGGCCTTCAACGTGGCCATGGCGGACAAGAGGGGCATCGCCAGGATGGCCCACGCCATAGTGCCCATGGATGACGCCCTGGCGATGGTGGCGGTGGATATCGGCGGCCGGGGCTACTTCGCCACCGACATATCATTCGCCGACAAGAACATATCGGACCTCCCGTCGGGGCTGGTCTGCCACTTCCTGGAGAGCTTCGCCGCCGAGGGCCGCCTCAACCTGCACGCCAGGCTGCTGGCCGGCAGCGACGATCATCACAAGGCCGAGGCTGCCTTCAAGGCCCTGGCCCGCGCCCTGGACGCCGCTGCGCGCCTGGACCCCCGCATGGCGGGCCGGGTGCCCAGCACCAAAGACGTCATTGACTGACGCGTCACGTTGGTGACGCCTAGGCTGCCAGGAAACCGGCATCCACCGCCATGGCGTGGCCGGTGACGAACGAAGCCTTGTCCGAGCAGAGCCAGACCACCGCCTCACCCACCTCAAAGGGTTTGCCCCAGCGCTTCATGGCATTGCCGCGGGTCTCGGTCATCATGGGCTGCCCCACCAGCCGCTTGCCCATGGGCGTGTGGATGCCCCCGGGGCACACCGCGTTGATGCGGATGCCGGACCGGGCGTACTCCAGGGCCGCCGTGCGGGTCAGCATGATGATGCCTCCTTTGGAGGCGCAGTAGTTGGCCATGCCTCCCAGGCCCCGCATCCCGCCGATGGAGGCGGTGTTCACTATGGCGCCGCCCCCCTGCTTGAGCATCTGCGGGATCTCGTATTTCATGCACAGCCACACCCCTTTGAGGTTGACCTCGATCACCCGGTCCCAGTCCTCCTCGGCGTGGTCCGCCGTCTTGGCCATGGCGCTCTCGATCCCGGCATTGTTGAAGCCGAAGTCCAGCCGGCCCCAGGTCCCCACCACCGTCTCCACCGCGGCCTTGACCTCGGAGGATACCGATACATCGCACTTGACGAAAACGGCCTCGCCGCCGGCCTCCTTCACCAGGCGCACCGTCTCATGCCCCTGCTCCACCTGGATATCGGCGATAGCCACCCTGGCCCCCTCCCTGGCGAACACCAGCGCCGTCCCCCGCCCGATGCCTGAGGACCCGCCGGTGACGAAAGCCACCTTGCCATCAACTATTCCCGACAAGCTATTTGCCTCCTTATACACAACGCGCCCGCGCGCCTTATACCTGTCCCCCGGCGCTCCACGGCCCGGGTCCGCGTCAACCCCGCATCGCTCCCATCTAATCGTAGCAACTGGCCATCGCCGTCCGCAATCCCCGCCGGATGTGCTATGATGGCCCGTGCGCGTGACCCGGGTAGCGGACAGCACCTACCTCCTGGACTGCACGGAGGACGTGGCCTTCCCTCTCAGCGAGGTGGCCTACATCCTGGACGGCGATCCCCCGGTCATGATCGAACCCGGCTCGACCGCCACCGCCAGGCAGCTGCTGGTCCACGCCGCGGCCTCTCCCGTCGACCTGCGCCGCCTGGCGTACATTATTCCCACGCACATTCACGTGGACCATGGCGGCGGCGCCGGCTACCTGGCACAGCACCTCCCCGACGCGAAGATCCTGCTCCACCCCCGCGGCGCCCGCCACCTGGCCGATCCCGCGAAGCTGGCCGCCGCCACCCGGGGGGTCTTCGGCGATGACTTCGAGGAGCGCTTCGGACCCATACTGCCGGTGGCGGAGGCCCGCATGCGCGTAGCCGGCGACAACGAGGTGATACACCTGGGCCACAGGGACCTCACCGTCATGTTCACCCCGGGCCACGCCTCTCACCATGTCGCCATCGGCGACAGCCTCACGGGGGGCGTCTTCCCCGGCGAAGCCCTGGGCTACATCGCCACCGCCATGCCCGACTTCCCCCTGCCCGCCGCCGTGACCCCGTTCGATCTGCGGCTCTACCTGGAGTCCATCGACCGTCTGGCCACCATGGCGCCGGAGGTCCTCTTCTACTCCCACAGCGGGGTCCGCTCCCGCCCGCAGGCCCTCATCCGCGGCATCAGGGAGAACTCGATCGCCCTCGGCCGGGTGGTGGAGCAGGCCATGGGGGAAGGCCTGGACCCGGGCCGGATCTGGGGCCGCCTCGCAGACTACGTGCGCCGGAACGGCGGCGGGGAGATCCCCGCGGAGTTCGCCATGGGCCTCTCGGCCTACATGGCCTACTTCAGCGCCAGGAGCTAGGGTTCAGGCGCCCGCCGCGGCCAGCCGCGCCGCGGCCAGCCGCACCCGGCCCAGGCACCTCTCCCGCCCCAGCACCACCATGGTCTCGAAAAGCGGCGGCGCAGCGGTCCGCCCGGTGACCGCCACCCTCAGCAGGCCGAACAGCTCGCCGGTCTTCACCGCCGACTCCTCGGCCAGGGCGCGCAGCGGCGCCTCCAGAGAGGCCGCGTCGAACTCCGGGACCGCCTCCAGGAGGGGCACACAGGCCTGCAGCAGCCCCCGGCCCCGCTCGACAGCCAGCCCCCCCTGGAGCAGCAGGTCCACGGGGTAGTCCACCTCATCGACAAAGAAGTACCCGCTGCTGGCCGGCAGCTCGCGGAGCGTCTTCGCCCGCTCCCGCAGCAAGGCCGCCACCCGGCCGAGGTACTCCAGGTCCAGCGGCCGCTTCACACCGGCCGGGAGCTCCCTCTCGAAGAACGGGAGCGCTCTCTGCGCCAGCTGGCCCGGGCTGCACTGCCGGATGTAGAATCCGTTCATCCACTGCAGCTTCTTTATGTCAAACACCGCCGCCGTCCGGCTGATGCGCTCCAGGGAGAAACTGCTGATGAGGTCTGCGCGGCCGATGATGTCGGTCTTGTCGTCCAGGGACCAACCCAGCAGGGCCAGGAAATTGAAGATGGCCTCCGGCAGATAGCCCTCGTCACGGTACTCCAGCAGGGCCGTGGCGCCGTGGCGCTTGGACAGCTTCGACTTGTCGGGGCCGAGGATCATGGGCAGGTGCGCGTAGAGCGGCGGCGTCCACCCGGAAGCAGCATAGAGTAGGACGTGCCTGGGGGTGGAAGAAAGCCACTCGTCTGCCCGCATGACATGGCTGATCCCCATCTCGTGGTCGTCGACTATGTTGGCCAGGTGATAGGTGGGGTAGCCGTCCGACTTGAGGAGGACCAGGTCATCCAGCTCGGCGTTGGCGAAGGTTATGTCGCCGCGGATGAGATCGTGGAAGGTGGTCTGCCCGCTCTCCGGGACCCTGAACCGGATGACCGGGACTGTCCCCTGTGCCTCCAGCCGCGCCCTCTCCTCCGCCCCCAGGTCGCGGCAGTGGCGGTCGTAGGTGCGCTGGGACTCCTTGCGCTCCGCCATCCGGGCGCGCATCTGGGCCAGCCGCTCCGCAGAGCAGTAGCACGGATAGGCATGGCCGCTCTCCACCAGCCGCCGGGCATGCCTCTGGTACCGGTCCAAACGCTGCGACTGGAAGTAGGGACCGCAGTCTCCGCCGGCCTCCGGCCCTTCGTCCCAGTCCAGGCCCAGCCAGCGCAGGCTCTCCAGGATCTGCTCCACCGCCCCCTCCACCTTCCGGGACTGGTCCGTGTCCTCGATGCGCACGATGAACCTGCCCCCGGTGTGCCGGGCAAACAGCCAGTTGAACAGGGCCGTGCGGATGTTCCCGATGTGGGGGTAGCCCGTCGGGCTGGGGGCGTACCTGACTCTGACCTCCGGCTGGCTCATGGACCTCCTTGAGGCACTGGTGCCTCCCATTCTAGCATCGCCGCCACCCGGAGTCTAAGGGCGGTCCCGCTCCCGGGGCGGGCCGCCGAGGTCATTGACATGATCGGATTGACCGTGATATAAGCGACTCGGCATGGACGTCATTTACGAGCCCGGCATAAGCTACCGCAGGGCCCTGCAGATCGACAAGATGTGGGCCGAGTCGGACGCCACCGGCAAGCTGTACGCCGAGGTCATGGGCATGGCGGCGCTCAAGGGCAGCGAGAGGGTCCTGGACGTGGCGGCCGGCACCGGCTGCCTGATGCAGCTGCTGGCCGAGGCGCTGCCCCAGGGACAGGCCATCGGACTGGACCGCTCCGCGGCCATGGTGCGGCTGGCCCAGACCAAGCTGGTCAGGTCCCGGGCCAGCCAGGCTTCCGTCATGCGCTCGGAGGGTGAGGACCTGATCTTCAAGAGCTCGGCGTTTGACGCCGCCTTCTGCGTCCTGGGACTCTACCACTTCGGCGACCCCCTGGCCGCCCTGAAGGAGATGAAGCGGCTCCTGCGCAAGGGCGGCCGGCTCATACTGTGCGAGTACGAGGCGCCGGCCGACCCGGGGCTCCGGGCAGCCCTCACGGAATCGTTTCAGATGGTCCATCCGGACTACCGGTTCCACACGGGGCCGGAGCTCTACACGCTGGTCTCGGATGCGGCATTCGCGCTGGAGCGCTCGGCCACCATGAGGTTCACCTTCGACCAGCACGGCGTGGGCGGCATCCCCATGGGGGTCCATTTCTTCGAGACCCGCTTCATGCTGGAGAGGCGGGGAGACCCGGACCTGCTGGCCAGCTTCGACGGGAACATCTTCCGGCCAGCAGGCCCGATGATGCACCTGCGGGGCGCCCTGAGCTTCACCCTGCTGCGCGCGGTGAAGCCTTAGCGGGCGGCTGGCGATGCTGTTGAGTTGAAAGGAGGGACTGCTGTGGCCGAAGACAAGGTGCAATGCCCTCGTTGCGCCGGAAAGCGTGAGGTGGCCTGCCCGGAGTGCAAGGGCACCGGCGAGGCGCGCAACGAGTCCTGGGTGGTGGTGGGACCATGCAAGCGGTGCGCCGGCAGCAAACGGAAGGGCTTCGTCACCTGCCCCAAGTGCTCCGGCACCGGCCTGGCGGCCCCGGATGACAAGCCCATACCGGACACCAAGAAGTGGTAGCCGCCGGCGGCATCAGCCCAGCTCTTCCCTGAGCACGGCATAGAACCGGTCCCTGGCCGCCCTCTCGAGCCAGGGACGATGGCCGCACTTCTCCAGCAGCACGAACCTGAAATCCGCCAGCACTCCCGACAGCGGGATTCTCACTCCGTCGGCCGGGTGCGGGTCGTAGTCTCCGTGGACCGCCACCACCGGGCATTTGATGCTCCGGCCCAGGGCCAGGAGGCCGCCCCTGCTCCGCAGGCGCTGGGCCTCGCCCCAGACCTTCCTGTGGATCTCAGACTGGCACTCGATGGTCTCCTCCGGCGGCGGCAGAGGGTCGTAGGCATCCGCCCGGCAGATGAGGCCGCCCAGGCGGGCGAAGGCCCGGTCCCGGTCCGGGGACTGAGGGTCATCCAGGGTCCTCAACAGGGCGCCGGCCTCCACCGCCTCATCACTCGAGAGACGCCCCAGCCGGGTGGCCTGGATGCCCGCGGCGTAGCCCTCTTCGAAAAGGCCGCTGCTTACCAGCACCAGCTTCCTCACCAGCGCCGGATGCCCGGCGGCGAGCATGAAGCACAGCATGGCGCCCCACGAGTGGCCTATGAGGACCAGCGGGGGGTCACCCTGCTCGCGCAGGACCGTTTCGAGCTCCGCCACCTGGCCCGGAAGGCTGGCGGCCGTCTGCAGCGGCTCCAGAATGCCGCGGCCGCCGGCCAGCTCCCTGGCCACCGGCGCCATCTCCCCCGGGGCCCCGGGGCCTCCGTGGACGACCGCCACTCCGAACGGCGCGCGGCCGTACTTACGGCAGTTCTCCATGAATCCAGAGTATGGCCCGGCCGGGCCGGTGGCGCAAGGCCGCGCCCTGGAGCGGTCGCGGGGGCATCCTGACGTGTGATGTCAGTCGGTGCGGTCTCTGTGGGGAGGAAGCCCGGCGGCGCCGCCGGGCCTTCTGACGATGCGGGGATGGTCTAGAACATCTGGACGGGGATGGTGTAGCCGCCACCCTTGCCGGACTTGCGGGAGGGCTGCTGAGATTCCCCCTTGGGTTCCTGGGTGGCCTTCTTCTCTTCTGACATGTCCCTATTGTGGCGAAAGGTGAAGCTGGGATCCAGCGTTAGCCGGTCGCAGAATCACCTTTCGCCTTCCTTTCCGAGTCTGACACCGCAGCAAAACCCAGACCCAACCCCGTTTTCAGGAAAAAGAAAAACCGACCTGAAAAGGCCGGTTTCACTATTGACTCCCCACCACCCAAGTGACCAATTTACAGGTGATGGCTCAGCGCCCCCTCCGGGATGGTTAGTAGCTTCGCTCTAGGTCTTGCTGTGCCTCCTCTGCAGCTTTAGTCGCCGGTGCCGGCCGTAATCCCTCGTCCCCCCGCCCGGCCGCCGGCAGCGGCCGGCGCTTCACAATGCAGCGCAGGAGGGGACGGCTGGTGGGCGCTGCCGAGCCAGGATTCGAACCTGGGCTAAGGGATCCAAATTCCCCTGTGCTGCCACTACACCACTCGGCATTGCCGGCGAAGCAGGATGAAGGGTGGTCTTGATTATAGCCGATGGTCAGGCGGCCAACAACAGCCGGCCCGCGGGCGCTAGGCGGCCGGCGGCGAAGCCGCCGCCTTCGCCCTGAACCGGAGCAGCAGGCCCAGCGACACCAGCGCCACCAGCCCGCCGCCCAGGCCAACCCCCAGCCACACCCAGGGGAAGCTCTTCTCCCGGGCGAAGTTGGCCACGATCTCCAGCTCCTCGGTGTTCTGGGTGTAGTACCGGTTCATCTCCACCAGGATGGTGGCCTGGCCGGCATCCTCTATCTCTGAGACGTGGCCGGTCCAGCTCACGAAGACGTAGCCGGGACGGGGCACGGCACTGAGCGTCACGTTGTCGTAGGGGTAGTACTTCCCGTCGCCCGAGGCCGGTTGGACGGTGACTTCGCCGCCGTCCACCGGGTTGCTGACGACCGTCAGCCTCATGCACTTTCAGGCCGCGTCCGCGCGGGCCGGGGCCGCCAGCGGCGCCGCCAGCAATGCCGCCGCCACCAGAAGGGACCCCAGCACCAGGAGCCGCCGGACCGCTGTCACTCTCATGGCTCTTGCACCCCCATGCCCAGACTGGCCTGCCGCGCACATTTATACCACTTCCCCGGCCACCCTTGTCAACCGCCGCAGCGCCTTGAGAGCGCCTGATGGTATAATCTCGCTATCCGGGACGACGGGAGAGGCATTGTGAAGAAGGTTCAGCTCTACGACACCACCCTCAGGGATGGGGCACAGCAGGCGGGCATCTCATTCTCCGTGGAGGACAAGCTGAAGATCGCCCGCAAGCTGGATGAGCTGGGCATTCACTATATCGAGGGCGGCTGGCCCGGCTCCAACCCCAAGGACGAGGACTTCTTCCGAAAGGCCAGGGAGTTGCGCCTCTCGCGCGCGGTCCTGGCCGCGTTCGGCAGCACCCGGCGCCCCAAGACGCGGCCCGCGGCCGACGCCAATCTCAAGGCCCTGGTGGAGTCCGGGGCGCCGGTGGCCACCATCGTGGGCAAGAGCTGGGACGGCCAGGTGACCCGGGTGCTGGAGACCACCCTGGAGGAGAACCTGGCCATGATCTCCGACTCCATCGCCTTCCTGAAGTCCAAGGGCATCCGCGTCTTCTTCGATGC
>CALMBS010000514.1 GCA_937860285.1 uncultured Chloroflexota bacterium | reverse complement strand
CGGACGCTCTTCTCCCCAACCTGGGCGGGCAGACCGGCCTCAACCTGGCGTCGAGCCTGCACAAGGCCGGGGTGCTGGACCGGTACGGCGTGGAGGTCATCGGCGTAAAGGCCGACGCCATTGAACGCGGCGAGGACCGCATCGCCTTCAAGAAGACCATGGCTGAGCTGGGAGTGCCCGTTCCCGAGTCCGCGCCCTGCTACTCGGTGGAAGAGGCGGAGCGGATCGCGGAGAAGCTGGGCTACCCGGTGGTGCTGCGTCCGGCCTACACCCTGGGCGGGACGGGGGGCGGCATCGCCTACAACGTTGAGGAGCTGAGAGACATCGTGGGCCGGGGGCTGGCCGCCAGCCTGATCAACCAGGTCCTGGTGGAAGAGTCGGTCTACGGCTGGGAGGAGCTGGAGCTGGAGGTGGTCCGGGACCAGAAGGACCGGAAGATCACCGTCTGCTTCATCGAGAACGTGGATGCCATGGGCGTGCACACGGGCGACAGCTTCTGCGTGGCGCCCATGCTCACGGTGCCCCGGGCGCTGCAGGAACGGATGCAGGAAGTCTCTTACCGGATCGTGGACGCCATCGGGGTCATCGGCGGCACCAACATCCAGTTCGCCCACAACCCGGAGGACGACCGCCTGGTGGTGATAGAGATCAACCCGCGCACCTCGCGGTCCTCGGCCCTGGCCTCCAAGGCCACGGGGTTTCCCATCGCCCGCGTGTCGACGAAGCTGGCGGCGGGCATCACCCTGGACGAGATCCCGTACTGGAGGAAGGGCACGCTCGAGGAGTACGAGCCCTGGGGCGACTACGTGGTGTCCAAGTTCGCCCGGTGGGCCTTCGAGAAGTTCCCCCAGGCCAAGGACGTGATCGGCACCCAGATGAAGGCCGTGGGCGAGGTGATGAGCATCGGCAAGACCTTCAAGGAGACGCTGCAGAAATCCATCCGCTCACTCGAGATCAAGAGGTACGGGCTGGGCGGGGCCAGGGACTTCCGCAAGCTGTCCCTGGAGAAGCTGAAGGAGAGGCTGGCGGTCCCCTCCAGCGAGCGTATGTTTCTCATCTACGAGGCCCTGCGCCAGGGCATGACTGTGGAGGACCTCTACCGCCTGACCTATATCGGCCGCTGGTTCCTCAACGAGATGAGGGAGCTGGTGGAGTTCGAAGAGGAACTGGCGACGTTCCGATGGCCGGACCTGCCCGGCGCCATGCTGGCGCAGGCCAAGGAGTGGGGGTTTTCGGACCGCAGCCTGTCCGCCCTTTTCAACGTCCCCGAGCGGGAGGTCAGGCAGAAGAGGCTGGCCATGGGGAAACGGGTGAAGTACGGCGCTGTGCCGGTCAGTGGGGTGGAGCAGGCGGCCTACTACTACTCGACCTACGTGGGACAGAGGGACGAGGTGCCGGTGTCGTCGCGCCGCAAAGTGATGATCCTCGGCGGCGGGCCCAACCGGATCGGCCAGGGGATCGAGTTCGATTACACCTGCGTGCACGCCGCTTTCGCGCTGAGGGACATGGGGTACGAGTCGATCATGGTCAACTGCAATCCGGAGACGGTCTCCACCGACTACGACACGTCCGACAAGCTCTACTTCGAGCCGCTGACCGTCGAGGACGTCCTCAACATCTACGAGAAGGAGGAACCGGACGGGGTCATCGTCCAGTTCGGGGGCCAGACCCCGCTGAATATCGCCCAGGAGCTGAAGGAGAACGGCGTCGCGGTCCTGGGCACCACCCCCGAGAGCATCGGCCTGGCGGAGGACCGGGAGAGCTTCCGGGAACGGATGATCGCCCTCGACATACCACAGCCCGAGAGCGGAACGGCGCGTTCCATGGAGGAGGCGGTGGCCATCGCGGAGAGCATCGGCTACCCGGTCATGGTGCGGCCGTCCTTCGTGCTGGGCGGGAGGGGCATGAAGGTCATCTTCGACCGGGAGGAGCTCACCCGGCACGCCGAGGAGGCCATACAGGTCAGCCCGGAGTACCCCATGCTTATCGACCGGTTCCTGGAACACGCCATCGAGACCGAGGTGGATGCCCTCTGCGATGGTGAGGAGTGCTTCGTGGCGGCTACCATGGAGCACATCGAGTTCGCCGGCGTGCACTCCGGGGATGCCGCCTGCGTCATCCCGCCGCGGACCATCAAGCCGGAGCACCTCAAGACGATCGAGGACTACACGGCCAGGATAGTCAGGGACCTCAAGGCCATCGGGCTCATCAACATCCAGTATGCCATATGCGACGACCGGGTCTACATCCTGGAGGCCAACCCCAGGGCGTCGCGGACCGTTCCCTATGTTTCGAAGGTGGTGGGCATCCCCATGGCCCGCATAGCCACCTACCTGGTGATGGGCCGGAAGATAAAGGAGTTCAAGGAGCTGGTGAAGCGCCCTCTGCCGTATTTCGGCGTCAAGGAGGCCGTGTTCCCCTTCAACATGTTCCCGGAGGTGGACCCGGTCCTGGGGCCGGAAATGAAGTCCACCGGCGAGGTGATGGGCATAGCCGACTCGTTCGGGCTGGCCTTCTACAAGGCGCAGGCGGCGGCGGGCACCAGGCTGCCACTGAAGGGGAATGTGCTGCTGACCGTGGCCGACAAGGACAAGCCCGATGCCTCCCCCCTGGCAAAGAGGATCAAGGGGCTGGGGTTCGAGCTGTATACTACAGAGGGCACCGGGAACCTGCTCCGGGACAGGGGTGTGGAGACCCGGAGGATGAAGAAGCTCCACGAAGGGCGGCCCAACATCGCCGACGCCATCAAGAACAAGGAGATCCACCTGGTGATCAACACCCCGGTGGGGCAGAGCAGCAAGTACGATGACAGCTACATCCGAAAGACAGCCATCCAGTACAAGGTGCCCTACGTGACCTCGATGACGGCGGCGGAGGCCACCGCCGAGGGCATCGGGGAAATGGCCCGTTCGGAGATCGTGCCCAAGTCGCTCCAGGAGTACCACCAGGAGCTGCGGGGCGGGTGAGCGCCGGCCGCGCTGAAGGGCGCTCCCTCCCGGCCGGGGGCGGGCCGGACCGTCCGCTGCGGACGGCGTCCCGCGTCAGGTCGGCCTCCGAGCTCGTGCCCCGGGCATGGCTCCTGTGGCTGGAAGCGCCGGAGATCGCCGGGCGGGCCAGGCCGGGGCAGTTCGTCATGGTGCGCTGCGGCGACGGGCCGGAGCCCCTGCTGCGGCGGCCTTTGAGCATCCATGGGACTGACAGCCGGGGCGGCGTGGCTCTCCTCTTCGAGACCGTGGGCCAGGGGACGGCC
>CALMBS010000513.1 GCA_937860285.1 uncultured Chloroflexota bacterium | reverse complement strand
CTCCGCGGGCCCGGCGAGTTCTTCGGGACGCAGCAGAGCGGCCTGCCCGACCTGCGCATGGCCCGGCTGTCCGACGTGGCCCTCCTGGAGATGGCCCGCAACGAGGCCGTGCGCCTGCTGGAGAGCGACCGCCAGCTCCGCCGTCCCGACCACCTCCTGCTGGCCAGAGAGGCGGCCCGGGTCTGGCGCACCGGCGGCGAGGCCGGGTAGCCGTCCTGGCGGCTTCGGTAGCACTGCTATTGAAGCAACGATATCCGTCGCGGCCAAAAGGATATGAGTCAGCCCTCCGCGTGAACCCGGGAGCCGCAATCTGTATACTTATGACTATGGTTAGACGCAAGATCATCCGTCTTCTCGAGGACGCGGTAGCCGAGGCCCAGAGGCAGGGAGTGCTGCCGCAGGTGGCGCTGCCCGAGCTGATGCTGGAGCGCCCTCAGAACCCGGGCCACGGCGACTATGCCAGCAACTTCCCCATGAAGCTGGCCCGCGTGGCCAAAGCCAACCCCATGAGCCTGGCCGAGAAGATCGTCCCGCTCATCCGGCCCATACCCGAGCTGGAGAAGGTGGACGCCGCCCGTCCCGGCTTCATCAACTTCACCCTGAGGGGCGAGTGGCTGGCGCAGCAGGTCGACGCCATCTGCGCTGAGCCGGAGCGTTTCGGCTGCGTCGACTTGGGGCACGGCCAGAAAGTGCAGCTCGAGTTCGTCAGCGTCAACCCCACCGGGCCGCTCCACGTCGGGCACGGGCGGGGCGCCATCATGGGCGACACCCTGGCCAACATCCTCACCGCCGCCGGGTACCGGGTGGAGAAGGAGTACTACGTCAACGACGCCGGCGGCCAGATCAACGCCTTCTACCGGTCCCTGCACGCGCGCTACCGGGAAGCCCTGGGCCACGCCACCGAGGTCCCGGCGGACGGCTATCACGGCCTGTACCTGGTCGACATGGCCGGGGAGGTGGTCGCCGAACACGGGGACCGCTTCCTCCGGATGCCCGAGGCAGAGGCCGTCGCCGCCATCGGCGCCATCGGGCTGGCCCGGGTGATGGACCTCATCCGGACGGACCTGGCGATGATCGGCGTCCGTTTCGATGTGTGGTTCTCCGAGAAGAGCCTGTATGACCAGGGCCAGTACGAGAAGGCCATGTCCATCCTGAAAGAGGCGGGGCACGTGGTGGAGAGGGAAGGGGCGGTGTGGTTCGCCTCATCCGAGCTGGGCGAAGACAAGGACAACGTCCTGGTGCGCACCACCGGGGTCCCCACCTACTTCGCCTCGGACGTGGCCTACCACTACAACAAGTTCGTCGAGCGCCGCTTCGACCGGGTGATCAACATCTGGGGCGCCGATCACCAGGGCCATGTCGCCCGCATGAAGGCCGTGCTGGGTGCGCTGGGCATAGACCCGGCCCGGATGGACATACTGATCACCCAGCTGGTGATGCTCAAGCGCGGCAACGTCGAGGTGAAGATCTCCAAGCGCAGCGGCGACCTGGTCACGCTGCGCGAGCTGGTGGAGGAGGTGGGCGGGGACGCCTGCCGCTTCGTCTTCCTGTCGCGCTCCGCCGACAGCCAGATGGACTTCGACATCGAGCTGGCCAAGAAGGAGTCCGCGGAGAACCCGGTCTACTACGTGCAGTACGCCCATGCCCGCATCTCCAGCATCTTCCGACTGGCCCAGGAGAAGGGCATCGACTACAGCCGGGGGAACGTGGCCCTCCTGACCGCGGAGGCCGAGCTGGAGTTCATCCGCAAGATGCTGCAGCTCCCCGAGGTGGTGGAGACGGTGGCCGCCAAGCTCGAACCCCACCACCTGCCCTACTACGCCATGGAGCTGGCCACGGCCTTCCACGCCTTCTACAAGCAGTGCCGGGTGGTGTCCGAGGACGCGGAGCTGACTGCCGCCCGTCTGAAGCTGGTCGACGCCGCCCGGATCGCCTTCGCCCGCACCCTGTCCTTCATGGGCATGAGCGTCCCCGAGCGGATGTAGAAAGGGGGCCGGGCCTAGGACGGCTTCCTCTTGCTCTGCTGCTTCAGGGTCGACTTGACCATCTGCCCGAACTTGCGGTCCTTCCGGCGTTTCTCCAGGTAGGACATCTCGTGGTACTCGGACTCCGCCAGCAGCTTCAGGTAGCTCTGGTAGCGTCCTTCGGAGAGGTCTCCCCTCTCGATCGCCGCCAGGAG
>CALMBS010000512.1 GCA_937860285.1 uncultured Chloroflexota bacterium | reverse complement strand
TCGATCTCCAGCTCCACGGGCAGGCCGTGGGTGTCCCACCCCGCCTTGCGGAAGACGCGGTGCCCCTTCATGGTCTTGTAGCGGGGAATAACGTCCTTGTAGATGCGGGACAGGACGTGGTGGATGCCGGGGTTGCCGTTGACCGTGGGCGGCCCATCGTAGAGGACGAACTCCGGCCCGTCGCGGCGCACCTCGTTGGCCTTCCGGACGATGCCCTGCTCCTTCCAGAATGCCAGGACCCGCTTCTCTATATCAGGGAAGCTGACCTTGCTGCCTACCGGTTTGAACATCTCTTGCCGGCTATTTCCCGGGGAAATTCGGCTTCCTCCTCTCCTGGAAGGACTTCAGGCCCTCGTGGGCGTCCTGCGTCTGGAAGTGGGCCCGGGAGGCCGCCTTCTCGATCTCGATGCCGGTGTACAGGTCCACCTGCATCCCGCGGTTGATGGAGTACTTGGTGTACTTCAGGGCCATCGGGCTGCGCTGCACCAGCTTGTCCGCCACACCCTCGACGTACTCGCGCAGCTGCTCGCGCGGCACGGCCTTGTTGATGATGCCCCAATTCTCGGCCTCCTTGGCCGTCAGCCAGTCCCCGGTGAACATCAGCTCCCGGGCCACCCTCAAGGGGATGAGCCGCGGCAGCCGCTGGGAACCGCCGCCGCTGGGGATGAGGCCGATGGAGGCGTGCTGGTCGCCGATGTTGACGTCGTCAGCAGCATAGGCCAGGTCGCAGGCCTCGGCCAGCTCCAGGCCGCCGGCCAGGGCATGGCCGTTGATCATGGCGATGTTTATCTTGCTCATGTGCTCCATGAGAAAGAAGGTGTCGTGGAAGAGCTGGCCGTAGTTGGCCACCGCTATGGGGTCATCCTGGTGAGCCAGGGTCCACTTCAGGTCGCCGCCGGCGCTGAAGGCCCGGCCGGCCCCGGTGATGACGATCACCCGCACCTCGGGGTCGTTGTCCAGCTCGGACAGGCAGGCCCGCAGCTGTATGTGGGTCTCGGGGTCCAGGGCGTTCATGGCGTCCGGCCGATTGAGGGTCAGCCAGGCCACGCCTTTCTTCTTCTCCACCAGCAGGTTGCTGTATTTCACCGGGGTTCCTCCTTCCTCTATTGGGCTGAAGGAAAATTCTACGAGTTGGCCGAGGCCAGTGTCAATTTGAGGCGCATTCCCGGGCCGGCGGCCGGACGCCGGCACTTATGGGCCCGGGTCTCTCGCGCGTTTGACTTGAACCCGGATATTATGCTATAGATTAAAGCCTAGCCCCAAGCAAGCCCCAAGGAGGTAAGTATCGTAAAAGAGCTGAGGATCAATCAGTGGATCAGAGCCAAGGAGGTCCTGCTGATTGGAGAGAACGGCGAGCGCGTTGGCGTGATGTCGGTGGCCCAGGGCGTGCAGCTGGCGCGAGAGCGGAACCTCGATTTGGTGGAGGTGGCGCCGACGGCTGTTCCCCCTGTGTGCCGGATTCTCGACTACGGAAGATACAAGTTCGAGCAGACGAAAAAGGAGCGGGAGGCCCGGAAGGTCCGGAAGTCCACGCTTCTGCGCGAGGTCCGGTTGCGGCCCAGGATCGACAACCACGACCTCGAGTCCAAGACCCGTCTCATCGAGCGTCTGCTGGGCGAAGGCGACAAGGTCAAGGTAACGGTCTTCTTCAGGGGCAGGGAGGTCACCCGGCCGGAGCTCGGCAAGAGGATACTGCAGCAAGTTCTCACCAACCTGAAGGACAAGGCTGTCGTCGATCAGCCGCTGGTGGTAGAGGAGAAGAGCCTGAGCTTGTTCTTCTCGCCGGCCAAGACCGTCGCCAAGAAGGCCACGCCGGAGGAAGCCACCGCCAAGAAGGCAACGTCGGAGGTTACAGGTGCCCAAGCTAAAGACAAATAAGACCGCCGCGCGCCGGTTCAGCGTTTCCGGCACCGGCAA
>CALMBS010000511.1 GCA_937860285.1 uncultured Chloroflexota bacterium | reverse complement strand
CACTGACCAAGGGCTTATGAGTCCCCTGCTCTACCTCTGAGCTACCCTGCCACACTCAAAATCTAGCACAAGCCAGCGTCGAGTGTCAAAAGATGCCCCTTCGGCGGCGGGGGTCCGTTTCCCGGTGGCCCGGTGCCGGATTGAAGGGATTTTGTGTCACGGCCGCGGGTGCGAGAGGCCGCCCTGTGACCCGGCGCCGGTATCATCCTGGCCGGGGGCGTTCTTTGGCCCGGAGCGCCCCTCCATGCTGAGCCTGCCGAGGAGAGGACGCTGTGAGCCGCATTGCGGTGCCGGCCGCCCGGATGCACCAGGTCCTGCGGGCAGTGCTGTTGCCGGGAGTGGCCCAGGCGGCAGTGCTGGCCTTGGCCGCGGCGGGACTCCTGGCCGTGTCCCTGGCGGCGCCGGCCCTCAACACCGCCAGCGCCGGGGCGGCGGCCGTCAGCCAGGAGACGCCGGACATCACCTGGGCCGATCCGGCCGACATCGTGTACGGCACCCCCCTGAGCGGCACGCAGCTCAATGCCGCCGCTTCGGTGCCCGGCTCCTTCTCGTACACTCCGGAGGCCGGAACGGTGCTGAACGCAGGCAACGGCCGGATGCTGCACGTCCACTTCACCCCCACCGACACCCTCAACTACAGCGAAGCATCCCGGGACGTGGCCATCAATGTCAGCAGGGCCGACCTGGCCGTAGCCGCGGACAACGTCAGCAAGACCTACGGCGAGGCTGACCCGGACCTGACCTACCGGATCGTCTCCGGCTCCCTGGTGGGCGGCGACTCTTTCACCGGCAGCCTGGCCAGGGAGGCTGGCGAGGACGCAGGCACCTACAGTATCCAGCCGGGCACCCTGGCCTTGAGCGGCAACTACCATCTCATCTTCATCGGTGCTGACGGGAGTCCCGGTGGATCTCCGGGAACTGACTGGCCCGGGATCGGCACGCCCGCCCGCATTGGCCCCGGGAGGATCTACCGGCCGCGCTTCTCCGGCTCGATAGCGGGGCCTTCCGAGACCGGCCACCACATCGCCGAGTATGGGTCGAGCAGCCTCTACCTGTACGGGGCCGAGGAGGCCCACGACCCGTCGCCGCCCTATGTCTGCGTCACCCAGGGTGACCTTGTGCAGCACCTGGGCCCGCTGACCGATGCCGTCAACTACAGCAATCGTGCCTGCTGGGTGGACGAGTCCGACTTCCTGGTGATCACCGGTGGCTACGACGGCTCCGACCCGGATATCGTGGTCATGCGCTACCACGTAGGTGGGGGGACCATCTCGCTGGTCGGGGCGGCCCATTTCGGCGACGGCGCCTCGCGCTACCTCGAAATGATCAAGCTTCAGAGCGGGGCCATCGTCATGTGCTGGTTTCAGAAAGCCGCCTTTGCCGAGACACCGATGTACTTCTCGTACACCAGGGACGGGCTGGACTGGCAAACGGTGACCTCGTCTGTGAGACCCGGCTACATGGGGCAGTACAAAGGGGCGCTCTGCCAGCACCCGGCGGACGGCTCCCTGTGGTTCTTCGGCCACGGTGACAGCTTCCACTACATTAACGGGTATCGTCTGGTGGAGTCGGCTGGCTCCCTGTCGCTGGACTGGGCCGACCCCACCTTCATCCAGGGCACCGGCTCATCTGGCGCGGAGATGGAGCCGGACCCCGAGTATCCGGGCATTGTCGCCATACCGGACACGGCCGCGGGCACCATACTCCTGGCCTATCAGCGCGGCGCGGACCATGTGCGGTGGTACTGGGACGGGACGCGCTGGTCGCTCGATTCCACGGGGTTCGTCACCTATCAGCTGGTGAGCAAGGTGGCGGTGGTCGACGTCCAGGCCGACGGGTCGTGTGTCCTGCGGACGGTGGTGGACCAGTATGTCGAGCGGGTCAGCCCCTTTGGTATCGGTTTCCTGCCCGACGGCCGGCTGTGGTTCGTGGGCCTGTCGTGCGACCAGTCCCGGATTCCGCAGCGGATGCAGAGGCTGGTGGCGCTGACCATCCCTGACTACGACCGGTGGTACCTGCAGGGTGAGAACGATGCCGTCTCCGACTTCATCTGCTCGGACAACCGGGTGCTGTACGAGGCGGGCGCCAATGACCTGTGTCAGATGGCCTGGGCCGGTGGGAACGACTCCGGAGGCGACGCCGGCACTGTCCTGGGCACGCTCACTATCGCCCCCAGGGACATCACGGTCACCGCCGACGCCAAGTGCAAGAACCTGGGTGATGCCGACCCGGACCTGACCTACAGCTTCAACCCGGGGCTGGTGGGCAGCGACAACTGGTGCGGCGCCCTCTCCCGCGCAGCCGGTGAGGAGGCGGGCACCTATGCTATCGCCCGGGGCACGCTCGCCCTGCCGGGCAACTATGCCCTGACCTATGTCGGCGCCAGCCTGACCATTCTGCCTTCGCCGCTGACCATTACCACCGCTTCGCCGCTGCCGGGCGCCACGGTCGGCATGGCCTTCTCTCGGACCCTGTCAGCCGCAGGCGCCAGAGGCCATTGTTCCTGGTCTGTCAGCTCCGGCACGCTGCCCGCCGGTCTGTCGCTCGGCGCCGATGGCGTCATCAGCGGCACGCCGACCAGGGCCGGCGGCCCGGTCTATGTCACCTTCAGGGTGACGGACGGCCTGGCGTCCGCCACCGCGTCGCTGTCCATCACAGTGGATAAGGGTACACCCGCCATCTCCTGGCCCGACCCGGCCGACATCGTCTACGGCACTGCGCTGGGCGGCGGGCAGCTTGCCGCTGCCGCTTCCATGCCCGGAACCTTTGTCTATACCCCGGCCTCCCGGACTGTGTTGAACGCCGGCAGCGGCCAGACCCTGCACGTGGATTTCACCCCTGCCGACACGGACAGCTACCTGTCGGCCTCCGCAGAAGTGGCCATCAATGTCACCCCGCTGACCCTGGTGGTGACCGCCCATGACCGGAGCAAGACATATGGCGAGGCGGCGGCCTTCACCGGTCTGGAGTTCGCCGCCAGCGGCCTGTCGAATGGCGATGCCGTTATCAGCGTTGACCTGGCCAGCGCCGGGGCCAGCAGCGCCGCTGCGGCCGGCAGCTATGACATCGTGGCCGGCGGCGCGGTCGGGACGGGTCTGGAGAACTATGCCATCAGCTACGTGAACGGCCATCTGACTGTGCTGAAGACCAGCACCCTGGTCAGCCTGCTCGCTTCATCCGAGTCCGACCGGACCACGGACAGCGGCCCGGTGGTCCTCACAGCGATGGTCTCGGGAACGGGCGCCACCGGCACGGTAACCTTCAAGGACGGGGAGGCTGTTCTGGGGAGCAGTCCGTTGGTCAGCGGCGCAGCCGCCTGCACCGCTTTGGGGCTGGCTCCAGGGAGCCACCTGATCACCGCCGTGTACGACGGGGACGCCAACTTCGCGGGCGGCACATCCCCGGCCGTCACCCTGGCGGTCAAGCCGGCAGGGGAATCAAGGGGAGGGCTGGTCGCCGTGCCGCTCGCTGCCGCGGGCATCGGCGTGCTGCTGCTCCTGGTTGTCCTCGGGCTGTCGGGCAGGGCCTGGCCCATCCGGTAGCGGGTGCGCGCTCCGGGGCCTCCATGGACTCGTCCGTTTCTCGGCGCCCCATTCTCGAGTTCGGCCATCGCGTTACGGGGACGTTACCGTCTGTCACCCGGGGTCAGTGACCGGCGTGTCATTATCGTAACAAATCCGAAAATGCGATTCTGATCTATTGACATGCGATGCAACGCAGAAGATATAATGGTGTATTCCTCACATACCCGAGAACAACTCAGGGGGGTGTAGCAGTTGTTCCCGTCCAGGATCAGTCGCATCCCATAGCGTTACTATCCGGGTGTCGTCTTTTGCCGGGTTTCCCCGGGGCCCGGCAGGTCCACGGAACAACTGCACTGTGGAAGACAAGCTACACCGGCGGCTCAAACAGCAGCACTGGGTCCTCATACGCGTGCACCAGAACAGGCCATGATGCTCCATGGCATCACGACTCGCGCTGATGCGCCTCCGCACTGAGCGGATACCCAAGGGGGGAGGTGCAGGCAGGATAGAAACAGACCCATCGTCGAACCATCCAGGAGCCATGCCAGATACGTACCACAATAATGAAAGGGGTTGTGAGAGGCAATGAGAAAACTCTATATGGCCATCGCGGTCATCATGTTGATCGCGCTGCTCATACCGACAGGTCTCGCCAGCGCTGAAACGACGTCAGTCACTGTGGCCAGCGGCGGCGGCGGGATGCCGGTTGTGAAATGCAAATGGGAGGCGGAGTCTGCCACCTCGCCGGTTGAATCGGGCGATCCGACCCATGCACTTTACCAGACGGCCTATCCGACGAACAGCCAGTTCAATCCGCCGATGGTCAAGTGCGCCACCAAGAACCTCTATTTCTTTGCCGTGGTGACCGACGCCGAGGATTCGGGGGACGTCGAAGAGGTATTCAGCTACGTGTATCATCCGGCTGGCTCGCCGGCCCCCTACGGCACCGCGGTGAATCCCAACGACGAGAACCGGTGCGGATTCAAGTACAAGGTGGTCTACGAGAAGATAACCAACAATGCCACCGCGGCCAGCCTGATCAATGCCGCCTATGCCGCGCATTTGATCACCCTCGCCAGTGGCTACACTATCGAGGAGCTGACCGGCGAGAATGGCGAGATCACCAAGGGCACTGCGAGGCTCTGGAGAGGGACTGAGATCATTGATTACGAGCAGCCGGCTGGCAACTACACGGTCCGGTGCTTCGCTGTCGATTCCAACAACAACTACTCCGGGGTGCTGGAGAACCAGTTCGAGTACGTGGCCACGAGCGGGATTGAGGCTGACTTCAGCGGCATCGTCTACGGGTCGGTCAATCTGAACACCATAAAGCTGGTGGCCGGCGACTGGATCTGGGTAGACGGAGACCCGCTTGCCGGGGAGGGCCAGGCCAATCAGGCCACCGTCCGCAACATCGGCAACACCTGGGCGGCTCTGACCATCCAGCAGGACGACATGCTGTTCGGCAAGGCCGGGAGTGCCGCAGGGACTGCCCTGCAGGGCTCATCACCGCTGGGCACTGCCAGCAACTGGAACGTCAACTTCGACGTACGTCTGGGCAGCAACAACATCTTCAGGCGGTACTTCGATCCTGGCGTGAAGGTGACGACCCCGAACTTCCTGGGTCTATCCACCAAGGAGGAGCTCGACCTGTCGATCCTGGTCAAGAACGGTAACGGTACGCACACGGGGACGGTAACCCTGGGTTCGGTGATCGTGCCCTTCAGTGCGGACACGGATCTCCTCGTCGGCACGGCTGATCCATGCAATGGATAGTGCCGGGGAGCTGAACCGCACCTAGGAACAACGGGCACAGGGGTGCGCGGGTTGCGAGGTGGACCCGCGCACCCCAACCCAGTCTGGAGGGATATCGATATGAAGAGGGTGGTGTTTCTGCTGGCGTTCACCTGTCTGCTGGCCTTGTGGTTGCCGGTCCCAGCGGTCCACGGAACGGGGGTGGCCATGGGGCCCGCTGCGCTGCAGATCGATGCCGTGCGCGGCCAGTCCTACCAGAGGACCGTGACTGTCTTCAATCCCAGTCAGACAGAGGCCGTGGAATACAATCTCCGGGTCGAGGGACAGGCGAGCGCATGGCTGTCATTGAGCGACCTCGAGACCCGAGCACCGCTCCAGAGCCTGCGGATCGAGGCGGCCAGCAGCACCTACGTGTTGATCGATGTGGCTGTGCCATCCGACACGCCCAACGGCACTTTTGGCGCCACCGTCTATGTGGAGACTGTCCCGGTCCAGGATATCGATGGCACGGGGGTCTCCGCGGTACTGCAGGCCCATTCGGACATCACCATCGTTGTTGGGGGCGACCAGTCGATCAGTGGAATACTTCACAATGTCACTACCCGGGATATCGAGGCCGGTCTCCCCTTGCGCCTGGGAGTGCAATTCAGGAATACCGGGAATGTGGCCGTCAGTCCCGCCATCAATTGCGCCGTGATCAAAGACAACGCCACAGTGGCCGAGTTCGGGGAGGCCGAGACCAGCGTGATGGCCGGAACGGAAGCCGTCATACCGGTGGAGTGGGGTGAGACCTCCGGGCTGCTGGGAGACTACAGGGCTCGGGTGAGCCTATCCCTGGGCAGCGGGGCCATCGGCACCAGGGAGGTGGCCTTCAAGGTCCTGCCCCCAGGCAGTCTCACCAAAACGGGGGAATTCACCGAGTTGGCTTATGAGGGCGAGCCGAAGGTGGACACTACCCTCAAGGTGCAGGGCAGCTTCAAGAGCACAGGCCAGGCTGACTGCCGGGCCAAGCTTGTGCTCGAGGTCTACCGCGACGGGGCTCTGACGGAGGCCCTGGAGAGCGAAGAGGCCCTGGTGCCAGTAGCGGAGACGTCTGTCCTCACTGCTTATCTTAAGCTGGCCAAGAGCGGGGAATACGCTCTCAAGGCGCACGTCGCCTATGAGGGCAAGCAGACCGAAAACAGGGAGATCTCTTTCACCGTCACCGGTGGGGGTTCAGGGATGAGCAGCGTCCTGCCCTTCGTCCTCGGAGGCATCGGGGGAGCCCTGGTTCTCGCGGTTGTGGCCGCCGTGATTCTGCGGCGCCGCCAATCGGGTGCCGGGGCCCGGAAGCAGTACGCCGCCACCAGGAACGGGAAACGATACGCTTCGTAGACGGCGAGGTGACAGCGCGCAATGGGGATAGTCCGGAGTCGATGGGCAGGGAGGTTTCCATGAATCGGGACAGGCATTCGCCCGGGACCAGGTTGACCCTGTTTCTGGCTATTATCACGCTCCTCGTCTCCATGACCGTCTCCGGGACCCCGGTGAGTGCTGAGGACGCGATCTACGTCCTGACGGTCGTGGTCAACGGAGACGGTGTCACCTCACCGGAGGCGGGTGGCCACTGGTGCTACGACGGGGAGGTGGTCGACATCGCGGCCACCCCGCTGGATGGATGGCAGTTTGACAACTGGACCGGGGTCGTGGCTGATTTCACCTGTGCCAATACCACTGTGACCATGACCGACAACCGCACCGTTGCCGCCAGTTTCTCCCGGATCGAGTACACGCTGACCATGGGCATTACCGGGTCGGGCAGTGTGGTCCGGACGCCGGACCAGCAGACATATCACTGGGGGGACGTTGTCACCATGACGCCCCAGGCGGAGGCCGGGTGGACCTTCGGCGGTTTCACCGGGGACGCCACCACCAATACCGTTACCATCGACGGCAACAAGGCGGTGGACGCGCTTTTCACGCAGGACCAGGACGACCCGCCCCGGGCAGACGAGTGCACGCTGACTATGGCGGCGTTCGGCTATGGTGGGACGACGCCGCCTGTTGGCGATCACGATTACCCGGAGGGCGAAGTGGTGGCCATTGCCGCCAGTCCGGGGGACGGCTGGCAATTCGACAACTGGACAGGTCCTGTGGCGGACCACGCTTCTCCCAGCACCACGGTCTCGATGACCGACAACCGCACCGTTGCCGCCAACTTCTCCCAGATTGAGTACACGCTGACCATCAACATCACCGGATCGGGCACCGTGGTCCGGACGCCGGATCAGCAGACGTATCACTGGGGGGATGTCGTCGTTCTCACGCCGCAGCCCGAAACCGGGTGGACGTTCGACGGTTTCAGCGGGGGCACAACCACCGCTTCTATCATCATCGACGGGGACAAGGTAGTGAACGCGCTCTTCACGCAGGATGACACCATCGTTCCGGCGAAAGAGTATACCCTGACCGTGAAGGTGGCCGGCAAGGGCGAGACCACGCCGGCCGTTGGCGAGCATGCTTACCTTGAAGGGGAAGTGGTCGCCATCACGGCCACCCCGGCAGACGGCTGGCAGTTCGACAACTGGACAGGCCCTGTGGCGGATCCCGCTTCCCTCAGCACCACCGTCTCCATGACCGAGAATTCTACCGTCATGGCCAGCTTTTCGGAGTCAAAAGGCACGGACCTGACGCCGACCGTCTTTTGCATGTGGCAACAGGAGCCCGGCACGGAGCTGGAGTCCGGCGATCCCGATCACCTGGTAACGGGAGCGCAGATCAATCCCACGCTGGCATGGGGCACGGTCAAGACGGTACACTACTACGCAGTCGTGGCCGATTCTGAGGACGGCGGCGACCTCCAGGAAGTCTTCTGCTACGCGTACTATCCAACCGATTCACCATCCCCCTGCAGGGAGCGCAATGATCCGGATGGCGCTGCCAGCCGATTCAAGTACCGGGTGGCCTTCACCCGCATTGACGATCCTGTTGAGGCTGTCGCGCGGATCAATGCGGCCTATTTATCCGGTCTCATTGACCCTGCCTCCACAGACGTCCTGGAGGAGCTTGCGGGGCCGGACGGGATGATTCCTCAGGGCACTGCCGGACTCTGGGTGGGGACAGAAACGGTAGCCTACGATGATCCGGCGGGGGACTATGCCGTCCGCGTCTGGGCGGTGGACCAGGACGCCAACCGCGCCGACGCGCTCGAAGGCTCATTTACCTATGTGCCGGTCTCTGGCGTCGAGGTTGACTTCAGCGGTATCGCGTACGGTTCAGTCGACCTGGGGATGGAGGCATCTGTGGTTGGAGACGTGGACTGGGGAAGTGGGCTGGCAGGGACAGGACAAACCAACAGGGCCACCGTGCGCAACATCGGCAACACATGGGCCCACGTGTCCATTCGGCAGGACGACATGGGGTTCCTCTTCATGGGGACCAGTACGGGCACGGCGCTGGTCAGCGGCTCACCGCTGGGAGACAGAAGCAACTGGAACATCAGCTACGGCGTGTGCCTGGGCAGCGACGACGCGTTCAGGCTGTACTACGACCCTGACGTGCAGGTAGTCACCCCCAATTTCCTGGGATTGGGTGCCACGGACGAGCTCCATTTCGTGATAGTGGTGAAGAATGGCCATGGCACCCACAACGGCACCATGGCCATCAGCTCGACGATCGAGCCATTCGGGGAGGATGGGGCCGGCAATCCCTGCGGTCCCGTTGGCCTGGTCGGCGTGCCTGCAGGGGTGACCCCGGATACCTGAAGCGGGCGGAGCCTGCGGCCCCAGAACACTGGCGGGCAGCCAAGCCGCGTTGCGGGTCGCGCTGCATGCGGTCGTGGCTGAACGGCGGGTCAGACCGGATGATTGCTGAGACTAGATTCACATGGAACGTGTCCTATATCGGCATAACTTGACATGCACGAATATTCATGATATCTATGAGGCAGACAGCAGGAGGGTGGCTGTCTCAACCAGACATAGTAGATCCAACAAAGTCAATCTGTCGCTTGGCGCAACGAGGGGGGCATTGATCTGTCGCCTGTACTTGGTCACTAAGGCGGCAGGGAGCCAGCAGTGAAACCGACCCTTGATGGGTCGGTTTGCGTTTTCTGAACAGGCGGGCAAGGGGGGCCGCCCGCGGGAATACGGCAAATGCGGTTGCAGCCACGCCCTGTGGCTGGTGGTGTTCGCGCGCAAAACTGAGTGTAAGGGGGAGGACGATGGGCATCTACAGATCTCTGAGGCGCAGTGCAGTTTCGATGATCGGCAGGATACTGCTGCTTCTGGCGGTGGTGGCTGCGGTCACGCTCGCTACGTTGACCGCAGCACCGGAGCGGGGGGTGGCACAGACCAACCCGGTGCCGGTGCAGAGCTTCTATGTGCCGTTCCCGGAGGACCAGCTGCTGCAGGGTTTGCAGGCCATCGAGTTCGGCGGGCCGGGGAACGCACCAGCGGACCCTGTGACCACCTATATCTCGATCGCGGCCATAGCCGACGGCACCATTGTGTACTACGACCAGTGGGAGAACGGCTATGATGCCGACATCGCCAATCCGGGCAACATGTATTCCGCCGGCAATCCTGGCGGCACGCAGGTCTGGGGCGACGGCGACACGGCTAACGGGGCTCCCCCGGGTGTGCCCAGCGACATCATTCAGGCCGGCACCGTCATCGTCCTCAACAACCAGCTGTATACCACCAACCTCTCGGCGATAGACTTCGACGGCCGGGACAAGATCGCGGCGACGAAGAACGTGGCGGTGACCCGCACCGGCTGGGCCTCGGGGTCCGGTACCCTGCTGGCGGGCGCCGTCGAGGTTTACGACACCAGCAACTGGGGGACCGAGTATCGTGCCCCAGTGGGAGAAGATATTCCGGACGGAACCGACCACCAGATGTTCAGCTACACGGGGCTGGCCATCATGGCCGGGCCGGGAGGCGCCACCATCTCGGTGGATGCCAATGCCGATGGCGACTTTGCTGATGCCGGTGACCTGGATGAGGTGACCATCGCCGAAGGCGTGAGCCGGTTCGTGAACGGCGGCGTCAACGTGGGGGCGCTCGTTGAATCCAACAACCCGGTTCAGGTCGATATCCTGACCGGAGACCGCGGTTCGAACTACGAAAGCCGTGACTCGGCGCTGCTCCCGGTGGCCTACTGGTCCAGCAGCTATTACACGCCCGTTTCAACTGTGTCCACTTACGGCACAACGGTCTGGCTGTACAATCCCGGAGCGTCCAGCATCACCGTGACCTACGAGAGGCGTGATGCAGGAGGGGCCCTGACAACCAGCGCCATCAGCGTGCCGGCAGGCGGATACGCTACACAGGCGCTGCCGGCAAACACCCCGGCGCACTTCTACACCGGAGGGGACGCCTTCTATGCCTTCTCCACGACCGATTCCACCAGCAGCAACTACTCGAATAACCAGTCCTACGACTGGGGTTTCTCGCTGGTGCCGCTGGACTCGCTTACTCCGCAGGTGCTGGTAGGTCTGGGAATTGGCAAGGACCCGACGATAGCGTCTGCTGAGAACGGCAACCCGTTGTGGCTCACACCCATTGGCAATGGGAATACGGACGTTCGCGTCTACATAGACTACGATGCCGACCCCGGGACTGGCGACCTGACGGATCCCAATGGCAACGGTTACGATGCGTGGGTCGATCTCAGGGAGCTGGAGCAGGCCAAGATCTTTGATCCTGACGGCAACCAGACCGGGATGCTGGCCTACGTCTTGGAGCCGGGCGTCAAGCTGGCGGCGGCCTGGGGGCAGGACCCGCTGGCGGCCAGCGCCGGCACGCCAGGCCTGGACGTCGGCACCTCTGTGCCGCCCTGCCCGCTGTTCAGCGCCGGCAAGAACGGCACACTTTATGCCGACAACGACGGAGACGGTTTTATCACCGAAGGTGACGAGCTCGAGTACACCATCGTTATCAACAACATCAGCCGCGCTCCCGTGCCGGATGTGATTCTCCGGGACAACCTGCCGGCGGAGACGACCTACGTGCCTGGCAGCACCTACAACCAGACGGCGGGGAGTCCGATCCCCGATGATGGCAGCGGCACTGCCTTTCCGCTTGATGGTAGCGGCGTCAACGTGGGCACCATTCCCGTTCGCGGCTCCATCACGGTGACCCTCCGTGTCATCATCAACGATCCGGTGTCGCCGGGAACGGTGGAGATCCTGAACAGCGGATCAGCTACCGCTGTTGGCATCGAGGTGCCGTTTGAGGATGTCACGCCCCTGGGAGGCATTGGGGACTTCGTGTGGCACGATGCCAACGCCAATGGGATCCAGGATGCGGGTGAGGCAGGGATCGAGGGTGTCATCGTCAATCTCTACGCCGCAGACGGCACCACTCTCATCGCCACTGCCACCACCGATGCCGACGGATACTACGCCTTCACCGGACTTGACTCCGGCAGCTACATTGTCGAGTTCGTCAAGCCGGCTGGCTACGATGCTTCGCCGCAGGACCAGGGTGCGGATGACGCTCTGGACAGCGACGCAGATGCGACCACTGGCCGGACGGCCGCAATCTCATGGACTGCCGGGGAAACCAACACGACCATCGACGCCGGATTCTTCGTGCCGACGCCGGGCATAGCCATAATGAAGGTGACCAACGGCTCCGATGGGCTAACCATCCCCGCGGGCGAGAACGTGATCTGGACCTATGCCGTGACCAATACCGGGAATGTTCCCTTGAGCGATGTGGGCGTGACGGACAATGTGAGCGGGGTCGTTCCGGCCACTGTTCTGGGCGCCGACACCGTCCACAACATCGGCGACACGGACAATGACGGGCTGCTGGACCTCAGCGAGAACTGGACGTTCGAGGCCACTGGCACCGCAGTGGCGGGGCAGTACGACAACCTGGGCACAGCCACCGGGACGCCTCCCGCAGGCGAGCCGGTGACGGCCTCGGATCCTTCGAGCTACTTCGGATCGGCCCCCGGAATCCATCTGGAGAAGGCGGTGGACCCGGCCATCTTCAGCGCTCCGGGGACGGCGACCTTCACCTACGTGGTGACCAACATCGGCAACGTGTCCCTCACCAGCGTGGTGGTGACGGACGACAATGCCAGCCCGGGTGACGCCTCCGACGACTTCCAGGCGGCTTACACCGGTGGCGACACGGATGAAGACGGCCAGCTGGACCTTGACGAGACCTGGACCTTCACGGCCACCAGGGCCATCACGCAGGCCGACATTGACGCTGGGGCAGCCATCACCAACTGGGCCACGGCGGACAGCGACGAGAGTGAGCCTGCCACTGACGACGCCACCATCACCTTCAGCCAGAACCCGGCCATCGCCATCGAGAAGACGGTGGACCCGGCCATCTTCAGCGCTCCGGGGACGGCGACCTTCACCTACGTGGT
>CALMBS010000510.1 GCA_937860285.1 uncultured Chloroflexota bacterium | reverse complement strand
CCCCGCTCTTGCCCAGCCGTCCGCCCTTCAGCACGTACCTGGCGCTGTCCAGCAGGGCCATGCCGTAGCTCCGGGGGATGGCGCCCCGCACTGTCGTCAGCAGGTCGTCCAGGGACTTCCCGTCGCGGGCCTCCCGGGCGGCCAGCGTGGCCAGCAGGCCCAGGCACATCGTGGGCAGCTGCGTGTCGACCACCTCGATGCGCGTCTTCCCGCCGAACGCCTGCTTGCCGGTCGTCGCCGCCTGGTGGATGCCGGACAGCTTCGAGCTGATGGTCAGGCAGAGGATCTCGTCCGTCTCCCGGGACAGCCGGCGGTAGACCTCAGCGAACTCGCCCGGCGCGGGAGAGGATGTAGTGGGGTGGACCGGGCCGCTGACCATCCGTTCGTATAGCTTCTCCGGGGCCATATCAACTCCATCCCGGTATGACTGGGTGCCGAAGTGCAGGATGACCGGGACCACGGTGATCCCGAGGTCCCGGGCCACCTCTGGCGGCAGGTCCGAGGTGCTGTCGGTGACGATTCTCACCACTGTCGCCTAACCTCCGTACAGGCAGACGCCGACCACCCGGGGCCCTGTGTGAGCGGCCACGGCGCAACCGATCGCCGACGAGTAGATGTCCGTGCCGGGGAAGAGGGACTGAAGGCTCGCGTGCAGCCGGCCGGCCTCTTCCGGGGCAGCCCCCTGCTCCACGGCCAGGCTCGAGACATGGCCACATTCTCCGGCCAGCCGGCAGAGCCTGTCCAGGGCCCGGGCGCGGCTGCGCTCTCTGCCCAGCGGCACCACCTCTCCCTTGTCCAGCCCCACGATGGGATGTACCTTGATAGTGGCGCCGAGCAGCGTCCGGGCCCGGCCGATGCGGCCTCCTCTCCTCAGATACTCCAGCGTTTCGAAGCAGACGTAGACCCGCGTCTTCCGGGCGGACTCCTTCACCATCCTGGCTATCTGCTGCCCCGCCTGCCCCAGCTGTGCCTGCCGGGCGGCGGCTATGACCAGCAATCCCAGCCCCATGGCCCCCGTGCGCGAGTCCACCACCTCAATGTGACAGCGCCTTCTGCCCGTTCCGCCGGCCCGCACCGCCGTTTCGTAGGCGGTGCTGAAGGTCGAAGAGAGGTGTATGGACACGATCTCGTCGGTCTCCTGGGCCAGCCGGTCATAGACCTCGTTGAAGTCCTTCACCTTCGGGGCGCTGGTGGTCGGGATGGTGGGGCTGGCGGCGAGCTTCCGGTAGAAGTCATCCGGGGAGAGCTCCACACCGTCGCGGTAGACCTCTGAGCCGAAGCGCACGTACATGGGCACGACGGAGATCTGCAGCTGCCGCGCGACCTCCGCCGGGATGTCGGAAGCGCTGTCCGTTACGATCCTTACCACGCGCTGCCCCGGGAGGCTACTCCACGGACGCGATGTAGCTGTAGTGCGGCTGTCCTCCGTAGACCAGCTCCACTTCCAGGTTGGGGAGCTTCTCGCGGATGCCCGCGGCTACACCCTCCGCCTCGGAGCGCCTGGTGATCTTGCCGAAGTAAACGGTGACTATCTCGCTCTTCTCGGTATCCATCTTCTGCAGCACATCCAGGAGGACCCCGGGGGGACTGCCGCCCACGGCCGCCAGCTCGCCGTCCACGAAGGCGATGGCCTGGCCCTTCTCCACCTTGAACTTGCCGATCCTGGCTGGCCGCACGGCGCGGGTCACCTCGATGGTCTTCACTGCCGGCAGGGCGCTCTCCATCTGTGCGGCATTGGTCGCCAGGTCGGCATCATAGTTGAAGGCCAGGAGGGCGGACACCCCCTGCGGCATGGTCTCGCTCGGCACTACCTTCACCTTCTTGGACGTCAGCTCCTGGACCTGCCTGGCCGCCGGGACCACGTTCTTGTTGTTGGGGAGGATGATCACCTTCTGCTGTGGCACCGACTCCACTGCCTGCAGCATTTCCCTGGTGCTGGGATTCATGGTCTGCCCCCCGGGCACGATGACGCTGGCTCCCAGGCTGCGGAAGACCTGGCCCAGCCCGTCCCCGGAGACAACCACCACCGTGGCAATCTCGGCCGGCGGGGCCTGGGCCTTGACCATCTCCGCGTACTCCTGGTGCTGGTCATCCATGTTCTGGATCTTGATCTGGTGCAGGATGCCCAGGGAGGTGGCCTGGTGCAGTATCCTGCCCGGATCGAACGTATGGATGTGTATGTGCAGGATCTTCTCGTCGCCCACCACGATGAGGGACTGGCCCTCGCCGGACAGGCTCTTCTTGATCTTCTCCGCATCCAGCTTCCTGTTCCCCTCGAGCACGAACTCGGTGCAGTAGCCGTAGGGCTCTTCCTTCTCGGCCATCATCTGGGGGAATCTGGACACCAGCGGAACGGAGCTGGGCACCACCTCGGGCCGCTGGTCCCTGATGAGGCCGTCCTCTCCCTTCAGGTGATGCAGGGCGCCTTCCAGCAGGACATAGAGCCCCTGGCCGCCGGCGTCAACCACGCCGGCCTGCTTCAGTGTGGGCAGGAGGGTGGGGGTCCTGGCCACCGACTCCCGGGCGGCCGCCACCGTGGCTTCCATTATGGGCACCAGGTCGCTCTGGCGGGTCGAGGCCTCCCGGGCCGCGGCCGAGGCCTCCCGGGCCACCGTCAGGATCGTCCCCTCCACCGGGCGGGTCAGCGCCTTGTAGGCCACGGTCGATCCCTGGGCCAGGGCGTCAGCGAAGTCCTTGCCACGGAACGACTCGCGGCCTTCGAGACCCTGGGCCAGGCCGCGGAATATCTGGGACAGGATGACCCCGCTGTTGCCCCTGGCGCCCATCAGAGCGCCCCGGGCCATGGCCTGGGCCACCGCGCCGGCGTCGTTGTCGGGCGCGCGATAGGCCTCGTCCAGCGTCGACCGCATGGTCAGCAGCATGTTGGTGCCGCAGTCGCCATCGGGCACCGGGAAGACGTTCAGGGCATTGATGTCCGGCACGCTCTTCTCCAGCCAGGATGTGGCTGCCGCGAACATCTCCCTCAAGTCCTGGCCGGTGTAGGCTGCCGCCCGGCCCCTGGCACCCCGTTTTCCTTGCATATTCCCGGCTCTCCCTGTATTATCTACATGGTAATCTTACAGCAGTAGAAACCGTTATCATAGTACCGAGGTAGATAAGAAACCGTGGCAATGTGCGACATCTGCGGGAAGAAGAACCAGACCGGCTGCAACGTGAGCCATTCCAAACGCCACACCCACCGCATCTGGGCGCCTAACGTGCACTCCGCGGTGCTGGTGGTGGATGGGAGCAAGAAGAGGCTGAAAGTCTGCACCCGGTGCCTGCGCACCTACCAGAAGCATACTCAGTAGCCGCTGTCCCCGCCCTTCACCAGCCCCCTGGCCCTGGCGAGCTGCGCCTCGACCTGCGCCGGGGCGGTGCCGCCCACGACGTTCCGGGCCGCAACCGACGACTCCACGCTGATCTCCAGCACGCCGGCGTCGAAGAGCGGCGAGAACTCCCGGTATTCCCCGAGCTCCAGCTCCCGCAGCTCCTTGCCCTTGCCTGCCGAGTAGGCCACCAGCTTGCCCACGACCTCGTGGGCCCGCCGGAAGGGGAGCCCCTTCTTCACCAGGTAGTCGGCCACGTCGGTGGCCAGGATGTAGCCTTCCCCGGCGGCCCCCGCGGTGCGCCCGCCCTTCACCTTGAGCGTCTGCACCAACCCGGCGAATACGGCCAGGGTGGACAGCAGGGTGTCCACAGTGTCGAACAGCCCTTCCTTGTCCTCCTGAAGGTCCTTGTTGTATGAGAGGGGCAGACCCTTCATGGTGGTCAGCAGGCCCATG
>CALMBS010000509.1 GCA_937860285.1 uncultured Chloroflexota bacterium | reverse complement strand
TCTTCGTTTACCTGGAGGAGATCGACGAGAATGGCGTGTCCACCAATGTCAGCGATGGGCTGCTCAGGGCGTCGCACCGGTCGGTCAACGAGCCGCCCTGGGACGACATGGGGCTTCCCTGGCACCGGAGCTACTCGGGTGATGTGACACCCCTCACGCCGGGAGAGCCGGTGGAGCTGCAGATCGCGCTGGCCCCTACCTCCAACATCTTTGACAAGGGGCACCGCATCCGGGTGACCGTCACCTGCACGGACTACGCGGACATGTTTGACACCTCCAGGGAGCCCGGGGCCGAGGTCACCATGTACCGCAACAGAATGCAGGCCTCGTACATCAGCCTGCCGGTCGGGAACGCCTATGGTTTCAAGTGACGGCCGCGGGGCCGCGGAGCCAGCGGCGGCTGCCGCGCCGCGGAGCCAGCGGCGGCGAGCCGGACAGGTGAAGCTCTTGCGCGCAACTGGAGAGAGGGGAGGGCGAATCGCCCTCCCCTCCCCGCTTCCACGAGGCCGCCTGGCTGTGGTATCGTAGTCCCGGTATGGACCGGGAGCAGATGATCGCGCTGGTCAACACCTCGCCGGTGATGGTGGCCAGGAAGGACCGGGAGGGGTGGCTGGACCTCTTCTCGTCCAATGGGGCGGTGGACGACCCCGTGGGGGCCGGCCCCAACCGCAAGGGTCGCGACCGGCGCGGCGGGAAGGACGGCCTGGGCCGGTTCTACGACATCTTCATCGGCCCCAACCGGATTGACTTCGACGTGCACCGGGACGTCGCCTGCGGCGACGAGCTGGCCAGGGACGTCTCCATCAGGACCACCTTCGGCAGTGGGGCCGTTCTGGTGGTGCACTGCTACGTCCTGTTCCGCATCGTGGAAGAAGGCGGGCGGCTGCGTCTGGAGAGCCTGAGGGCCCACTGGGACTTCATCCGCAGCTGCGTGGACCTGATCAAGGGCAACGGCTTCAGAGGCCTGAGCGCAGCGCTGGTCCAGTTCGGCAGCATGATCAGGGTGCAGGGGCCGGCGCGGGTCATGGAGTACTTCGGTGTGGCGTATCGGGGCATCCGCAAGGAGGGGGTGCGGAAGGCCGCGGCCCTGGCCGCCGCGCTCTCTGCGCGAAACGATGCCTCGCCGAGCACCACGGGCGAGGCCGCCCTGGCCCGCCTGGTGGAGCCCGGCGCCACGGTCGACTTTCCTGCGGGCAGTCCTCCCGTCTCGTGGGCGGACTTCCTGTCAGGCCCGGCCAGAGGCCTCAGTCTGGAGCTGCAGGGCCTGCGGTCAGGGGGCTGGTTCACGTCGGGCCGGTTCCGTCTCAGCGGCGGCGGGCCGGACAGGGACGGCGTGGTCTTCCTCGAGTTCAGCCCGCGGAGCCGGCGGATAGTCCGGGTGCGCTTCTTCTGGGACTAGGCCGGCGGCGGATCCGGCCCGTACCAGTTGTCGTGCACCGTCATCTCCTGGTAGGACAGCGCATCCACCATCTGCTGCCAGTGCTCGCTGTTGGGGCCCTGGCCGGCGTCGTCGCCGCTCTTGACGGTCCAGTTCCAGCTCACCTCGCAGCCGGTCATGGGGACGCCGCGGATGCAGACGTTGGGCTTGCCCGGGTTCTCGTAGAAGGTGTTGTGGTGGATCAGGAGGAGGTTGCCGGCATAGCAGCCCGCTGAGTCGGCGCCGCCGTGGCAGTCCACCTGGTGGGAGTAGTACCAGGTGCCGCCGGGGTTGCCGTTGGAGGCGTAGACTGCCTCGTAGAAGATGTTATAGCGCACCTCGTAGCTGTTGGGGTTGGTGTCGGCCGCCTGGGCCATCACGTGGTGGCGGTTCTCCCGGAAGATGTTGCACTCGGCCAGGTAGGCCGCGCTGCCTTCCTCGGCGATGCCGTAGCCGTACCCGTGCCGCTGGCAGTGGTGTATGTAGCAGTGGTGGACCCGGTGGCGGGTCTCCTGGGTCAGGCTGCCGTCGTTGAAGTAGATCCCGCCCCAGGCGAATCTGGATATGTCGCAGTTCTCGATCTCGATGTTGGCGGCGCCGTTGGCGCCCCGCAGGCCGATGCAGGCGCCGCCGCCGGCGGCGTCCAGTCCGGCGGTGGCCACAGGTCCCTCCAGCGTCAGCCCCGACACCACGGCGTTGGACTCCAGGTGCAGCAGGGGGGTCATGACGTCGCCCCCGGTGTCGGTGTAGGTCCACTTGATCCGGCCCCCGGCCGCCCCGTCCTGGCCGCGGTTGGAGGCCAGGACCACCCCGGACTTGACCGTCTCGCCGTACTCCCTGGTTATGGTGATGGTGGTCCCGTCGGGGACCCAGACGACGTCCCCCGGGCCGGCCAGCCGCAGGGCCCGCGACAGCTCGCTGGGGGTGACCACCGTGAGCAGCACGTTGTCGGAAGGGGCGTAGTGGTGGTTGTAGCCGTCGCCTCCTCCGACAGGGTTGCCGGAGGGGTTGGCGCCGGCCCCGTAGGCGGATGGTCCGGGGTCAGGCTGGGTGGGCAGCGGCTGGTACTCGCTGCCGGGTATTCCGGCGTCTCCGGGGTGGTTGCCGACGGCCACCACCACGACCACCACCACGCAGACGATGACGAAGATCGAGATGACGGCCACCAGCAG
>CALMBS010000508.1 GCA_937860285.1 uncultured Chloroflexota bacterium | reverse complement strand
AGGCTGCGGGAGACCTCGTAGTTGAAGTCGATGTGCCCCGGCGTGTCGATCAGGTTCAGGACGTACTCGCGGCCGTCCTTCGCCCGGTAGGGGATCCGCACCGGCTTGGCCTTGATGGTGATGCCCCGCTCCCGCTCCAGGTCCATGCTGTCCAGGACCTGCTCCATGCCCGAGGTGTGGATGACCCCGGCCAGCTCCAGGATGCGGTCCGCCAGGCTGGACTTGCCGTGGTCAATGTGGGCAATAATGCAGAAGTTCCTTACGTTCCTCATCTTTATGTCAACCGCAGGGCAGCCCACCGCCGTGCCATGTCGGGACGCGCGCAGACGCCATCAGGTATAGTCTACCGCTTTGCAGGGGAGACTGCCCGGCCGGGACCGCCGGGTACCGGGGGAGGCCAGCAACGGGAGGCGCGGTCAGCTAGGGACCAGCCACGTGCTTCGCCACCAGCTCCACCGTGTTCACCACGTTGAGCTCCCGGAACAGCAGGGAGAACCGGGCCTCGAGAGTCTCTCCGATGGCGCGCACGCTGTCCGGCGGCAGGTCCCAGATCTCCCTCTTGAAATCGCCGAAGGCCTTCTTCCTGGTCTTGTACAGGAACTGCTCCCGGGTCTCCCCCTTCTTGGCCTCGTTGCTGTAGTTGTTGACCAGGCGGGCGGCGATCTTGTCCGTGAGGTCACCGGGGAAGTGCGCGCTGTCGTAGATGATGTTCTGGAAG
Organism: uncultured Chloroflexota bacterium; assembly: GCA_937860285.1. Taxonomy (GTDB): domain Bacteria; phylum Chloroflexota; class Dehalococcoidia; order UBA2247; family RBG-13-53-26; genus JAFGCL01. The sequence goes on along the minus strand of CALMBS010000508.1, from coordinate 4,955 downwards.
CCGGTGGCCAGGTGCACCTCGGCCGTGCCGGCCTTGGGGAAGAGGGAGAAGGCCTCCTCCGGCAGCGTCGATGCGCCGTGCTGCACCGCGCCGGCCATGCCGTAGTCCTCCCGGGCCACCCTGGACAGCTCCTCCAGCACCTTGAAATCGACGCTAACCTTGGCCAGCGACCCGTCGGGGAGCACCACACCGCCGTGCGGCGTCCCGGGCTGAACGCTGATCTTGGAGATGCCCTTGACGCCCGCGCCCATGATCTTCCGGTAACCGGTCATGAACGCCCGCAGGTCCTCCACGGTGCTGTTCCGGCCCCCCACCTCGCCGATCTCCCCGCCGACGGACACGCCGGAGCCCTTCGGCTCCATGCCCCGGATGAACCTGGTCATGCCGGCGGTGATGGTGTAGTTCCTCTCCTGCTGCTTCTCGAGGCTCTCCTGCCCCAGGTCCACCACCGTCGAGGCATCGATGTCGATGTTGAAGAACCCGGCCTCCACCGACTCACGGACCAGGGCCTCGATGGCCGCCAGCTCCTTGCCAGGGTCGGCGCCGTACTTGCCGGCGTTCACCTGGTAGTGGTCCCCCTGGACGAAGACCGGCCCCTTGAAGCCCTCCTTGATGGCGGCCGCCAGCACGCAGGAGGTGTACTCGGCCGGGCTCTGCTTCGTGTAACCGATCTCGGAGCGGGCGATCTCGAAGATGAACGCGCCCACCTTGTTGGCCAGGGCCGCGCGGAAGACGGCCCGGGCCGACTGGTACGTCAGCCCGCGCAGGTTGATGGCCGGCACCGTCTTGTTCTGGTACAGGCCCTTGCCCGCCGCCTCGTAGAGCCCCTGGATGCTGGCCGGATAGACCCCCAGCGATGCCGCCAGCGCCCGGATGTCCCTCCGGTGCTGCTGCCTCACCTCCTCCTCAGGAGCAAAGATAGCCCTCTCTATGGCAGAGTCGATCTTGTCAGCAGTAATGCTCATCTTCTCTCGCTTTCCCAATTGAGTATTCGCGGGCCCCGGGGAACCCTAGCCGTTGGCCAGAATGGTCCTGCGACCATTATACCGTTCGGTGTCGTACTGTGTCTTCACGTCGACCAGGCTGAGCTTGCCGGCGACGTCGCCGATTGGAACAGAGGTAATCCGCCCGTTGCGGTAGCTCACCAGCCTCCCGAAGTCGCCCCTGACTATAAGGTCCACCGCGGCAATGCCGAAGTACCGCCCCATTCTGCGGTCGTAGGCGCACGGCGCACCGCCGCGCTGCAGGTGGCTCAGCACCACGCTGCGCGTCTCCAGCTTCGTCGCGTCCATGATCTCCTTCGCCAGGGCCTCACCGATGCCGCCCAGCACCTTGTGGCCAAAGGCATCCACGCCGCCGTCCCTGACCGTCTCCAAGCCTCCGGCGGGCTTGGCCCCCTCGGCCACCACGATTATCTCGTACCTGGCCTCCCGCTTTCTGCCCTCCAGGACCAGCTCGTTCACCTTCTCCACGGAGAAGTCGTGCTCCGGGATGAGGATGATGTAGGCGCCGGCGGACTCTCCGCCTTCCAGCGCCAGCCACCCCGCCGTCCTCCCCATGGTCTCCACCACGAAGATCCTCTTATGGGAGCCGGCAGTGGTGCGCAGCCGGTCGATCTCTTCCACTATCACGTTCACCGCCGACTCGAAGCCCAGCGTGTAGTCGGTGCCCCAGAGGTCCTTGTCGATCGTCTTGGGGATGCCGACCAGGTTCACGCCTTCCCGGACCAGCCGGGCGGCGACGCCCAGGGTGTCCTCGCCGCCGATGGCCACGATGGCATCCAGACCCAGCCTCTCGATGTTCTCCAGGACCTTCTTGGACTGGTCGTTCCTGGGGTCATAGGGATTGGTCCGGGAGGTGCCCAGCATGGTGCCGCCGAACCGGTCCCAGGTGCGCACGATGGCCTGGTCCAGGGGCACCAGCCACCCCTCCGCATCACCGCCCGACGCGTCGGCCCGGACCAGGCCCCTCCAGCCGTCGCGGATGCCGATGACCTCATACTGGACGCCGCGCTCCGCCTGCAGGCGGTCGTCCGTGGCCGTCTTCACCACCCACTTGATGGCCGGGTTCAGCCCGGCGCAGTCTCCACCCCCGGTGAGAATCCCGATGCGGGTCTTTTTCATCGTAGTGGCTAGATTCTATTGATACAGGAGGCGGGTGTCAACGTTTCGACGAGCGCTCTCCCCGTTCCAGGCGACTAAAGTCGCATACACCCTCTCACCCCGGCCAATACAATGTCTTGAGTTTGAAATGGAGATGGACACGAATGGTTACCAGGACAGAGACAGCCAGACAGCCGGAGGTGAAGGCGGCCCACGCGGATAGCACGGCCACGTGCCGGCACCACTGGATGATAGAGACGACCCAGTCACGCACTAGCCGCGGCGAGTGCCTGCTTTGCAAGGCACGCCGGGAATTCCCCAACTACCTGTCCGACTGCCTGATCGACAACGACATGGAGAAGTTCGAGCAATGGCTGGCCCGGGAGGGCCGCAGGAGATCGAAGAAGGGTGCGGACTCTCCGTACGGGAACTGAGAAGGAACATGGCCAGACAGCCAAGGGAAGGCGCGCCGAGGCGGCGCAAGGGAGCCAGGTGGTATCCCAAGAAGTCCGATGACTCCATCATAGAGCGCTGGGCCGACGCCTGCAGCCGCCAGAACGGCGACTGCCGGGAGTGCCCGCTGCATGATGACTGCCAGGACCTGGCCGACAGGCTGATCGGCTGTATCACGGTCAGATCGCCGGAGAGGCACCGGCAGAGACGGGAGATGCTGCTGAGCCCATACTGATTCCGGTGCAGCGCAGCTGCCAAGAGAACGGCCAGAGAAGCCGGGGGACCGCTGGGGAAGGGCGGAATCCAGGGGCCCCGCGAAACGTCTGGCCGATCCTATTGACTGGAGGGATCGGTTGCGGTCATGATGAGTCCATGAACCATCTGCCGGACTGAGGTGAGAGGATGGATTACAAGGACTACTACAAGATAATGGGCGTGGACAAGAAGGCTACCGCCAAGGAGATCAAGGCGGCCTACCGCAAGCTGGCCCGACAGCACCATCCCGACGTGAACCCGGGCAACAAGCAGGCCGAGGCCAGGTTCAAGGAGATCAACGAGGCCTACGAGGTCCTGGGGGATGACGAGAAGCGCAAGAAGTACGACGAGCTCGGATCGCACTGGAAGGAGTACGAGCAGTGGCAGAAGGCGGGCGGCGCGGCCGGCGGGCAGCCGTTCGACTGGAGCCGTTACGGCTTCGCCGGCGGAGGGCAGCCTGGAGGCGGCGTCCACTACCAGACCATGACCGAGGAGGACCTGCAGAACCTGTTTGGTGGCGGCGGCGAGAGCCCGTTCTCCAGCTTCTTCTACACCTTCTTCGGCGGTGATCAGCCCGGCGCAGGGCCGGGGGCCGGCGGTCGCTTCCGGACCGGTGGCCGGTCGCGCCGGGGCCAGGACTTCGAGGAAGCCATCGAGATCACCCTCGAGGAAGCCTACAGCGGGACCACCCGCATGTTCCAGATGGAGGACCGAAGCGGCAATTCCCGGCGCATAGAGGCCAAGATCCCGGCCGGCGTGCAGGAGGGGTCGAAGGTGCGCCTGGCGGGGCAGGGCGGTCCGGGCATGGGAGGAGGTCCAGCCGGGGACCTCTACCTGGTGGTGCACATCCTGCCGCACCAGGTGTTCGAGCGCAAGGGGGACGACCTTCACTCCAGGCTCAGGGTGCCCCTGACGACGGCGGTGCTGGGAGGGGAGGTCACCGTGCCCAACCTGAACGGCCGGGTGGTGCTCAAGATCCCGGCCGAGACCCAGAACGGCCGCGTGTTTCGGCTGAAGGGCAAGGGCATGCCGCGGCTCGTTGAGCCGCGGCTGAACGTGCCGGAGCAGCACGGCGACCTCTTCGCCGAGGTATCCGTGGTCCTGCCCGACAAGCTCACGGACAAGGAGCGGAAGCTATTCGAGGAGCTGGACCGCCTGCGGGGTGCCGGCGGCGGCTCCGCGTGACAGTGAGGTAATGACGCATGAACCTGAACAAGTTCACCGAGAAGGCCCAGGAGGCCATCCTGGCGGCCCAGCGTGTCGCCGAAGACGCTAACCACAGCCAGATGGACGTGGAGCACCTGCTGCTGGCCCTGCTGGGGCAGGCAGAGGGAGTGGCCCCTCAGATCCTGCTCAAGCTCGGCCTGGACCTGCAGCAGGTCAGGCAGCAGCTGAAAGGGGAGCTGGACCGGCTGCCCAGGGCCTACGGCCCGGTGCAGCTGGCCATGTCTTCCCGTCTGAAGAGGGTCCTGGACAATGCCCAGAAGGAAGCCGAGCGGCTGAAGGATGAATACGTCAGCACCGAGCACTTGCTGGTGGCCATTGTCGACGACCACGAGAAGGGCCCGGCCACCAGGCTGCTGGCCGGCCGCGGCGTCACCAGGGACAGCATCTACCAGGTGCTGACCACCATCCGCGGCAGCCAGAGGGTGACAGACCCCAACCCCGAGGGCAAGTACCAGGCCCTGGAGAAGTACGGCCGGGACCTGACGGAGATCGCCCGCCGCGGCAAGCTCGACCCGGTGATCGGCCGCGACAAGGAGATCCGCCGCGTCATCCAGGTACTGTCGCGGCGCACCAAGAACAACCCGGTCCTCATCGGCGAGCCCGGCGTCGGCAAGACGGCCATCGTCGAGGGGCTGGCCCAGCGTATTGTGAGGGGAGACGTGCCGGAGGGCCTCAAGAACAAGCGGCTGGTGGCCATGGACTTGGGCTCCATGGTGGCCGGCACCAAGTACCGCGGCGAGTTCGAGGAGCGGCTCAAGGCCGTGCTGAAGGAGATCACCGACGCCGGCGGGCAGGTCATCACCTTCATCGACGAGCTCCACACCGTCGTCGGCGCGGGCGCCGGCGGCGACTCGGCCATGGATGCCGGCAACATGCTCAAGCCGATGCTGGCGCGCGGCGAGCTGCACATGATCGGCG
>CALMBS010000507.1 GCA_937860285.1 uncultured Chloroflexota bacterium | reverse complement strand
ATGTCAACACAAACCTCTAACGTCTTTCCAACATTTCTCCAACGCCTTTCCAACATTGGAGGACTACACTCGCAGGTCAGTGTTCGAGCCGTAGGAGGGAAGACTATGTGGCTGCTGGACATGCTGCTGCGGTGCAGCGGTGACATCGCCGGGCTGGAGGCCAGGAAGGACATCAATCGTCTGGCCAGGGTCTTGAAGCACCGGAAGGACCCGCAGGTGCGGGCCCAGGCGGCGAGGGCCCTGGGGGTCATCAAGGATTCCCGCTCCGTCGCTCCCCTCCTGCGCAGCCGGAAGGACCCCGACCGGGGTGTCCGGTTTGAGGCGGCGGAGAGCCTGGGCAAGATCGGCGATGCCAGGGCGGTGGAACCGCTCACCGAGGCCCTGACGGACCACGACTGGTATGTCCGCCTGCACGCGGCGACGGCCCTGGGCGACATCGGCAATCCCGGGGCGGTGGACCCCCTCATAAGTGCCCTCAAGGACAGGGAGAGGGCGGTCAGGGAGTGGGCGGCCAGGGCGCTGGGCAACATCCGGGACTGGAGGGCCCTGGGACCGCTGATGCTGGCGCTCAAGGACAGCGAGGGCTCGGTGAGGGACGCCGCGAGGGTGGCCCTGGACAAGGTGGCCGCCGGAAGACAGGGCAGCAGCGCTTTCTAGAGGGAAGGAAGCTCGGGCCAGGATAGGAGGTGACAAATGTCCGGTACACTGTCCATCATCGGCAAGGTGGCGTTCGTGGTGGGAGTGGTGGTCGCCGTCTTCGGCGGCATATGGGGAGGAGAGTCGCTACCGACCAATGACTTCGTCATCTGGGTCCTGTTGTTGGCCGGTATCGCTATTGGCCTGCTCAACGTGACCGCCAGGGAGGCGTCGGTGATATTGGGGGCCGCGGTGGCCCTGATCGTCCTGGGCATCTGGGGCCTGGCGGGCGGGCTGACTCCCGTCTACGACATATCCGTACCGTTGGCCGAGAACGTGCTGGGCATCGTGTACTGTTTTGGCCTCCTGATGGCCCCGGCGGCCATCATTGTGGCCATCAAGGCGGTCATCTCGGCTGCCAGTCCGGGGGACTAGAACCAGTATCATAAGGGGGGTTTCACATAGCCCGGGCCGCCGCGCTCTCAGCGGCGGCCCGCCATTTTCCACACGGGGTGACATTTTCGCTGAACAGTCAGCCGGTGTCAGAACGGTGGGACACCTGCAGACTGCCACACAGGGACTGCCACACAGGGTCTTGACGCCCCGGGTGGCGGTGACATAACATGCAGGCGGCTTCTGGCATCAGAACGGCAGCAGTGCGGGCGCACGGTAGAGGAGGTCGATCATGAACCTGGAGGAGCTCGAGACCTCGTGGGGAACGCTGGAGACCCCCGAATCCCCTGATGGCCTCAGCAGCCGGCGGGCCACCGGGGTGCCGAGGGGGCAGCCGGTCTACCTGGCTGTAGATGGCCGGGACCACCGTCACCTGCTCATCCAGGTCCCCGACAGCTCGGCGCCTATCATCCAGCCGCGGACCCGGGGGCTGGAGGTAAACAGCGCCAGGTACCGGCTCGGCGCGGACCCGGAGGCGCTGTACGTGGACCTGGTGTGCATCGACCCGGCGCAGAACCCCACTTTCAGCGCGGTGGCCGAGGACATATTCCGGGTCCTGGTGCGGCCGCACGGCCGGCCGCGGGACGTCATCTTCGGCGCGCTGGCCCGCTGGCGGACCTTCTGGAGCGCGGGGGCGGAGGGGATGGGCCCGGAGAAGGCGCTGAAGCTCTTCGCGGAGCTGCTGTTCATGAAGAGATGGCTGGCGCCCGTCACCCCCCAGGTGATGGAGCGCTGGACGGTGGGCGATGAGGCGCAGTACGACTTCCAGTGGTCGGAGGTGGCTGTCGAAGTGAAGGCGGCGGAGGGCCGGGCCAACGAGGAGCCGCAGCACCTGGTAACGAGCCTGGAGCAGATGGACGACCCGGACCATGGCCGCCTCTTCCTGTTCAGCCTGCAGGTGCGAGAGGATGCGGTGGCCGCGGACAGCCTGCACAGCCTGGTCCAGGGGCTGGCGGCCGGGTTCGGCGATCCCGGGGCCCTGGCCGATCTGGACCGCAAGCTGGGCCTTCGGGGCTACAGCGCCAATGACCGGACCAGCGCGGCCCGGAAGCTGCGCATAGTCTCGGAACGCCTGTACCGCGTTGAGAACGGTTTCCCCCGCATCACGAAGCAATCCCTCCAGGCCGGTGGTCTGCCGGCAGGCGTGAGCAAGATCGGGTATACGGTGGACCTGGCTGTGTGCCGGCCATGGCTGGTGGCCACGGCCCCCACCGACGCCGGGGCCTCGTTGCTCAGCGCCGGCGGGTAGCCGGGTCTGATGGGGCGCGCTACCGCGGCTCTATCTGGCCGATGACAGGGCCGACGCCGTGCGTGTCGGCGACGTTCAGGGTGTACTCCGTGTACTTCTTGAACCGGTTCTGGAGGTACTCCTCGATCTCCCGGTCGTTGTAGTCGACCAGGGGGTGGACCCGTATCTTCATGTCTTCGGCCGTCTTCCGGCAGGCCTCGACGTCGTCCACGGCAAAGACCACCCCGATCAGCCCCTCTCCTCTGCGCTCGATGAGCCTGGTGACGAAAGACTCGTGCCCGGGCAGGGGGCTCACCAGCTCTATGCCGGCATCCCAGCTGATGGCGCACCTGACGCCGAGGAACTGCGCTGCCTTGTCCTGATCGTGGAAAGTGGCGCCCAGCAGCCTGGAGTAGAAGGCCACCGCGCTGTCCAGGTCCTTCACGGCTATGGTCACCCTGTTCACTCCCTGAGGTTTCATGCTTCCCCTTTCAGAGCGTCGCTCCCCATGATTCTGGCACCGATCCGGGGCAGAACACAAGCGGCCCGGCGCCGGGGGCCGGACTATCCTTTTTGACCCAACTTCACGCGTTGCCTCAATACTGGTGTTACCGAAATCGGCGGCAGGCTTGTTCACGCCCGGCCGCAGGCGAGCTCAGGCCCGGCCACGGGCCAGGTCACGCCCGGCCGCAGGCGAGCTCAGGCCCGGCCGCGGGCCAGGTCACGCCCGGCCGCAGGCCAGCTCAATCCGGGGTCGGAACCCGGGGTCGGAACCCGATTGGCGTCCGTTGACGGTGGTGCTATCATGAGGGTGAATCCCCCGCCCCCACCGGTCCCCGGAGTAGCTGCCCATGCATGGCGCCCGTCGTTCTGAGGCCGCCGCATTGCCGGGGAAAGGAGTGTGACATGTACCAGCACGTAGAGGCCAGGATAAGGAAGTTCGCGCCCAGGGAGGGCCTCAGCCCGAGGTCCCGGGGCTTCTACGAGGTCCGCGTTACCAGGAACCTCGGCCCCAGGGGGAATGCGGACCTGGCTGAGTTCATCAGGAAGCGCATCTCGCGCTTCGGGGGAGAGGCTGAAGAGAGGCACGGCATACCTCTCATGACCTTCGAGAGGAGGCAGGACGCCGAGAAGTTCGCCAGCGAGATAGCGGCGAGGCTCAATATCCGCCGGGAGCACGTTGCCGTCAGGGCCGGCCGCAGCGAGCGGCCAGTCGCTGAGGCCCGGCCGTAGCCAGTGCCCGGCGGCTGGCCCGCCGGGCTGGCGACACCCAGGCGTGCCGGCCCTTCCCGATGGCGCGGCCCGGCTCCGCAGAGGGTCCAAGAGCGGCGGCCGCACCCGAGTGCCGGGCGGCCGCGGAGGTCCTATTCGGGTGCCCGGCCCCTGTGCATGTCTTCGGATGCCGCGCAGTACGCGTTGCGTCAAAAGGCGTGTTACCGAAGCGGCATCGTGGCCTCATTGGCCGCCTTCACTGTAGGTGACCTCGTCCCGCCAGGTCCCACCGCCGCTTGAGGTTGCCAGCGCTTCGCTGCCTCCGATCTCGGTAGCCTTCATGCCGCCGATTTCGGTAACACGTGTATTGAAGCAATGCGTCCCGTTGGGCCAAAAAGGATAGTCCTGGCCCGGGCCGGGCCGGGCCAGGCGTCAGCTCGCCACGTTGCGTCCCGGGTCCGGATGGCCTAGCATAGTGGGGGAGGGCCAGTCAATATGGCTTCAATACTGTACTGGGTGGGTCTGGTGGCGCTCATGCTCGGCGCGTGGTACTTCCTCATGATCAGGCCGCAGCGCAAGAAGGTGAAGGAGCATGAGGCCATGATGAAGGAGCTCAAGCCCGGCACCCGGGTGATCACCATGGCCGGCATCTACGGGGAGATCGACAGCGTTGGCGAAGAGACCATGGTGCTCAAGCTCGAGGACGGGGCCAGGATGAAGGTCTCCAGGGCCAGCATCGCCGGGCTGGAGGCGGAGGAGGCGCCGGAGGAGGCGGAGGAGGATGAGGTGGAGGAGGGCGAGGCGGCAGAGGATGGCCAGGCGGAGAAGGATGAGAAGTCCGGTGGCGGGGACGAGGGGGACAAGGCCGGGCCGCAGTAGCGCCGTCCGGTCACGAGCGGACTACCAGCAGGACGATCAGGGTGACCATGAGGGCGATGGCCAGGCAGACCGCGAAGCAGCCGGCGGCCAGGATGGCGGCGGGGACCAGGCACCATTTCCTGTCGGGCAGGCGCAGCCCCGACGAGTTGCGGGCCCTGTCGCGGCACTCGGCCATGACCTCCGCCGGGACCAGCCTCAGGGCCAGGGCCATGCCCAGCCGGACCACGACTATGTCATCGAGGAGCCCGATGACCGGGATGAAGTCCGGGAGCAGCTCCACCGGGCTGACGGCGTAGGCCAGGATGCCCACCAGCACCGCCTTGGCGTACCACGGTGTCCCGGGGTGGCGCCAGGCCAGGTAGAGAAGGTGGGCGTCGGCCTTCAGGGATTCGGCCTGCCGCTTCAGACTGTCGATCGTTCCATGCTCCGGCACAGCGGTCCTGACCGTATCATCATCTGGACCGTCCCCGGCTGTCAAGGACTGCCGGCCGGGGCAGCTCTCAGGGGGGAGGCGGCGGATGGTCATCGACGCCCATTACCATCTCGACGAGCGTCTGGAGACCGTTGACCGGCTCCTCGACCAGATGGGCCGCCACGGCATAGACCGGATCGCGCTCATCGCGGCCATGGTCGATCCTCTGCCCCAGGGTGTCCTGCCCCGGGCGCTGGCGGGTGTGGTGCGGATGGCCCTGGCCGGCCGGTTGCGTCCTGTGGGACGGCTGCTCTACCGGTCCATGGTAAGGAGCGACGGCCGGTTCCACATGCTCCTCTCGGCGCGCCGGATCTACCCGCAGCCTGACAACCGCAGTGTGGACCGGGTGATGCGGCGGCATCCGGACCGGTTCTGCGGATGGGTGTTCGTGAACCCCCGCGCCGGCGATCCCGTCGCCGAGGCCGAAAGGTGGGCGCGATATCCGGGCTGGATCGGCGTGAAGGCCCATCCCTTCTGGCACCGGTACCCGGTGACCATGCTGGCCGGCGTGGCCGACTTCTGCCGCTCCAGGGGGTGGCCTCTGCTGCTTTCCCTGGGGCCGGACCCCGACACCGGTGACTACCGCTGGCTGCCGCAGCGCTTTCCCGGCCTCAACCTGGTGTACGCCCACGCCGGCGTGCCGTACTACGGGGAGCTGTGGGAGTACGCCCGGACCAGGATCAACGTGCTGGTGGACCTGTCCGGTCCCCACCTGGACGAGGGGCTGCGCCGGCGGGCGGTGCAGGCGCTGGGGGCCGGGAGGTGCCTGTACGCCACCGACGGCCCGTACCTCTGCCCGGACAGGGATGGGGGGTATGACCACGGCCGGATACTGAAGCAGATCCGGCGCCTGCCGGTGCCCGAAGCCGAGCGCGATGAGATCGCCGGGGGCAATCTCCGCCGCATCATCGCCCTCGCCCATGTCGTGCCGCCCCGCTAGGCCCGGGGCCCTTTCCCGGCGCACGAGGGGCGGCTTGCCACTCCATGATAGAATGCTCCTGTCATGCGTCGCACGCTTACCGGGAGCTAACCGGGGGGGAGGGAGACATGAGCGAGAATGGCGAGCGCATTGCACCGTCGCCGCGCTCCGAGGACGTTGACGCCTTCGTCATGTGCGACTCGGGTCTGACCGTGCTCGATCTGGATGAAGGCGCGCTGCGCTACTTCGGGGCGGACCTGACCAGAGGGGACGTTGTCGGCCGGAACCTGGCGGACCTGGCGGTGGACAGGGAGCGCCGAGAGCGGTACGCCGGGGTGCTGGAGACGGGGGACCGGTTCGTGGCCGAGGAGTCGCTGGTGCTGCCGGGCGGCCAGGAAGCGGAGGTCGTCACCCGCACGTTCCGGGTGGGCGACCGGCTGGCCATTCTCATATCGGATGTGACCGCCCGGAGGCGGGCGGAGGCCCCGATGCGGGCATTGGAGGTGAAGTATCGCCTGGCCGTGGAGAGCGCCAGCGACGTGATCTGGATATCGGATGTCGATCTCAATACGGCCTACGTCAGCCCCTCGGTGGAGAGGGTCCTGGGGTTCAGCGTGGATGAGCGGATGGAGCAGGACCTGGCGGAGCAGATGACCCCCGAGTCCGTGGCCCGGGTAGGTGCGGCGGTCGACGAGTACCTGGCACTGGAAGGGGACCCCGGGGCCGACCCGCACCGGACGCTGCGGCTGGAGATGGAGTACTACCGCAAGGACGGCGGGACTATCTGGATGGAGAACCACATCAGCTGCCTGCGGGATGCCGGCGGGAAGGCCACCGGCTTCCATGGCGTTGCCCGGGACATCACGGCCCGGAGGAAATCGGCGGAAGCCATGGATGCGCTGGCGGCCAGCGAGGCCCGGTACCGGCAGCTGTTCGACGAGGCCGTGGTCGGCATGGCGGTGCTGGAGGAGACCTCTGGGCAGGTGGTGCTGGGCAACGGTGCCATGGCCGGGATGTTCGGGTTCCGGTCAGCGTCGGAGATGGAGGGCGTGAATGCGCTGGGCTTCGTGAGGGCGGAGGAGCGGGAGTGGGTGGGCCGGCAGATGGCCGAGCTGGTCACCGATCCCGGGAAGCGCCAGATGGTGAACATGAGGGTCAAGACCCAGGATGGGCGGGACCTCACTGTCACCGGCTCGGGCACGTCCCTGGAGCACGACGGCCACTCCGCCATTCTGGTCAGCGTCATGGACACCACCGCGGCCGGCGAGGCCGAGCGGAGGCTTCACGAATCGGAGGAGAAGTACCGGGACCTGTTCCAGCACACGCTGCTGGGCATGGAGGTCATCGATGCGCAGACCGGGAGGGTGGTGCTGGCCAACCGTTCCCTGGCCCGCATCTTCGGGTGCCAGACCGCCGAGGAGCTGGTGGGCATCGACCCCATGGACTACATCACGCCCGAGGACCGCGAGTGGGTGGTGAGGGACATGGCCCAGCTCCTCGCCGAGCCCTCGTGGGACAAGGTGGCCACCATCAGGTTCAAGACAGCCGATGGCCGCCTGAGGTGGGCCACGGCCATGACCACGCCCTTCGAGTATGAGGGGCGGCCGGCGATGCTGGTGTCGATGGTGGACGTGACCGAGGCCAGGGAGGCCGAGATCAAGCTGCACGAGAGGGAGGAGCAGTACCGCATGCTGGTGGATAACGCCACCGAGGCCATCGCGGTGCTCCAGGAGGGCCGGATCGTCTACGGGAACGGGCGTTTCGTGCAGGCCTCCGGATACCGTCCCGAGGAGTTCCTGGGCGCCGCCTCCTTCCTGGAGTTCATTCATCCCGATGATCGCGAGAGACTGGCCGGTCACTACGCCAGGGTGGTAGCGGGCGAGGAGTCCCCATCCACCTACGAGTTCCGTTTCGTGAGCAAGACCGGCGAGGTGGGCTGGGCCGAGGCCAACGTGGCCGTTCTGCCCTGGGACGGCAGACCCGCGGCCCTCTGCCTGATGGACATCATCACCGGGCGCAAGAAGGCGCAGGAGGAGCTGGAGCGCCGGGAGCACTACTTCCGGGCCCTGCTGGACACCAGCTCCGAGGGGATCCTGGTCCTGGAGCGCGACGGCCGGGTCCAGTACAGCAGCCCCGGGGCGGTGCGCCTCCTGGAGACCGACACCGACCGCGTGGGCGAGAGCGTCTTCGGCCCCGTACACCCGGATGACCTGCTGGCGGCGGCCGAGGCCCTGCAGCGGTGTGAGGCCACGGGCCAGACGATGTTGGCCGAGATGCGCGCCCGTCACCGGGACGGGTCCTGGCGCATCATAGAGGCCCGGCTCAGCAACCTCCTGGACGATCCGGCCGTCAATGGCATCCTGGTCAACATGCGCGATGTCACCGAGCGCCGGCGGGCCCGGCGCGCCCTGGAGGAGAGCGAGGCCAAGTACCGCCGGGTGTTCGAGAACACGCAGGTAGGGATGGAGATCATCAGCGGCGAGACCGGACGGGTGCTGGAGGCCAACGAGGCCGCGGCCACGATGTTCGGGTTCTCGTCGCCGCAGGAATGCGTGGGCATCGACTACCGGGAGTACGTGGAAGCGGAGACCCGGGACGCGGCCGTGGGCGCCATGGTTGGGGCGCTGGAGGACAGGCGGCCGACGCAGCCCGGAGAGGTGCGGGCCCGCACCGCCGACGGCCGGTGGATCTGGGTCAGCGGAATGGTCATCCAGACCCAGTACGAGGGCCAGCCCGCCCTCCTCTGCACCATAGTCGATGTGACCGGGAGGAGGCAGGCGGAGGAGACCCTGCGGGCCTCGGAGGAGAGGAACCGCGTGGTGGTGGAGAACGCCAACGAGGCCATCGCCGTGACCCAGGACGGGCTGGTCAGGTTCGGCAACCGCCGCTTCGCCAGGGTGTCGGGCTACGCCCCGGAGGAGTACCTGGGCAAGCCGTTCCTGGACTTCGTCCACCCCGACGACCGGGAGATGGTGACCAGGTACTCGGCCTGGAGGAAGTCGGGCGAGGAGGCCCCGAGCACCTACGAGTTCCGTTTCCTGAACAAGGCCGGCGAGATGGGCTGGGCCGAGGCCAACGTGGCCCTGATCGACTGGGAGGGACGCGGCGCCACCCTGATCTCCATGAACATCATCACTGGGCGCAAGAAGGCGGAGGCGGAGCTGCGGCACAGCGAGGAGAGGCTTTCGCTGGCCCTGGAGGCGGCCAACGCCGGCATGTTTGACTGGAACATGATCACAGATGAGATGCATTTCAGCGATCGGTTCTACACCATGCTGGGGTATGTCCCCGGGGAGTTCCCGGCCACCTACCAGTCCTTCGAGGACCTGTGGCACGCCGACGACCGGCCCGCGCTGGCCTTCCTGGTCCAGGCCTACGAGGAGGGACAGACCGACCACCACGAGGTGGAGATGCGCCTGCGAACGAAGGCGGGGGGCTGGCGCTGGATTCGCAGCCACGGCCGGATCGTGCCCGTCTGGGGACCGGACCTGAGGCCCGTGCGGTTGGTGGGGGCCCAGTTCGACATCACCGAGCGCAAGCAGATGGAGGACCAGATCCTGAAGGCCCACGCGGAGCTGGAGGCCCGGGTGGAGCAGCGCACCGGCGAGCTGAAGGAGGCCAACCGGCTCCTTATCGACGAGATCCGGCAGCGGCAGCGGGCCCAGAAGAAGCTGCAGGAGAGCGAGGCCAGGTACCGGGAGCTGGTGGAGAACGCCAACAGCATCATCCTGGAGCTGGACGAC
>CALMBS010000506.1 GCA_937860285.1 uncultured Chloroflexota bacterium | reverse complement strand
TCCATAGAGACATCGTATGCCGTGACTCCCGGCAACTCCTACTCGTACACGGTTGGCACGGGTGGAGCAACAGACGGTGCCTCTGGTGGTGATAGCTACTGGGTGAACACCTCTACGGTACTGGCGAAGGGCGGTACCAACGTGACCGGTGGCGCAGCCGCTTCAGGTGTGGGCGATACGAAGTATTCAGGCGGCAATGGCGCCACGATAGCGGCGGGAACCATCAATGGCGGGGGTGGCGGCAGCTCTGCCGGGACAGGCGCCAATGGTAACAATGGTTCAGGTGCTACAGCGGGTGCCGCCCCTACCGGCGGCGGGGCTGGAGGGAATGGTGGAGCTACTGGCTGTGCCAACGGTAACGCGGCGGCTGCCGTAGGTGGTGGGGGTGGTGGCGCCGCTGCGGGTACAGGAGCCTTTGGTGCCGGCTATGCGGGCCAGATAAGGATAACCTACACCCAGGGGGGCACGACGACGACCATTTCGACCTCAGGGACCCCGACCACCTACGGGGACAACGTGACCTTCACCGCCACGGTCACCGCCCTGGCAGGATCCGACACGCCGTCGGGAACCGTGACCTTCAAGGAAGGCAGCACCACCATCGGCACTGGCACGCTCGGCGGCAGCGGCGGGGTAGCCACGGCCACCTTCTCCACCACACTCCTCACGGAGGGCACCCACGCCAACATCACTGCGGTATATGGCGGCGACTCGAACTTCGGGGGTAGCACCTCGTCGGCTATCAGCCAGACAGTGAATGCGAGATCGCTCACCATCACGGCCAGCAACGCCACCAAGACCTACGGCAACACCGTGACCTTCGCCGGAACTGAGTTCACCACCTCGGGCCTGGTCAACTCCGACACGGTGGCCGGCGTTACGCTGACCAGCGCCGGGGCCGACGCCGCAGCGCCGGTGGGCGACTATGCCATCGTGCCGGCGGCCGCCGCCGGGATTGGCCTCGGCAACTACAGCATCACCTACGTCAACGGCTCACTCATGGTGAGGCCGGGCATCGTCATCACCGCCAGCAGCAGCAGCAAGACCTACGGCGACACCGTCACCTTCAACGGCACCGAGTTCACCGTCACCGGCCTGGGGGAAAGCGACACGCTGACCAGCGTCACCCTCACCAGCGACGGGGCCGGCGCCGCCGCCCGAACCGGCACCTGGGACATCGTGGTCAGCGCCGCGGTCGGGACCGGCCTGGACAACTACGACGTCACCTATGTCAACGGCACGCTCACCGTCAACCCCAGGGCCCTGAGCATCACCGCCAGCAATGCCAGCAAGTCCGGCGGCAGCACAGCCGCCCTCACCGGGACCGAGTTCAGCACCAGCGGCCTGGTCAACGGCGACCGGGTCACCATGGTGACCCTCACCTGCGCCGGCGCCGAGGCCTCGGCTGCGGGCGGAACGTACGACATAGTGCCCAGCGCCGCTGCCGGCCAGGGGCTGGACAACTACACCATCACCTACGTCAACGGCACGCTCACGGTGAACAAGACCGCCGTGGTGTGGAGCGTGACCTCATCGCCGGCGATGACCACCGAGGGCGAGACGGTCACCATCACCGCGACCATCAAGCCCACCATCGCCTGGAGCGTGACCCCGCCATCGGTCTCCAACGTCCCCGAAGGGGAGGACCCGATCACCTACGGCATCCAGCTGACCCCCTCGGGCGCTATCGGCACAGTGACCTTCAACTACTTCGGGGTCATGATGACCGCCAACATCACGTACACCAAGGCCACCGGCACGGTAACCTTCAGGGACGGGGGAACGGTCCTGGGCACCGCCCGCCTGGTGAACGGCACCGCCACCCTGACCGTGACCGACCTGCCGGCCGGCAGCCACTATATTACCGCCTCGTATGACGGTGACGACAACTTCGAAGGCGGGACCACCCTGGCCCACGTACACTCGGTGCAGCCGGGGCCCGGCCCCAACTGGTGGCTGATCGGCGGGACCACCGGCGGCGCCGTACTCCTCGTCCTCTTCCTGCTGCTGCTCTTCCTCCTGCTCCGCCGCAGACGCCGGCGCAGACTGGCGGCGCAGGGGTAGCCGGCCGCATTCCTCATCCCCCGGCGATGTATACTGTGTTCACCAGCCGCGGCACGCGTGTCACCGCCTGCGGGGAAAGGACGGCCAGCCATGGACATGGCCTTCAAGGACGCCTTCATCCGGCTGTGGCAAGAGCATTTCGACGGCGCGGAGCTGCCCCTCTGCTTCTACTACACGGATGAGGAGGGCCGGGCGGAGCGCCCCGGGGCCGGGACCCTGCCCCGATGCCTGATCGGGGCGCTGTCGGAGGTGAGGAACGGCAGGCCGCTCTGTTTCGACGCCGAGGCCATCGGTTGCCCCGGCGGCAGACGGTATGCCGGTTTCTCGGGGCAACTCATGCCCGATTTCGAGCACTTCCTGTCCTGCGGCATCCCGGGGAGGATGCAGGGCGAGCGCTACAAGAAGACCCCCGAGCTGGTGAGGGAGGTGATGAGGCTGGCGCCGGCTTTCAAGGCGCCCTCCCGCTTCCTGGTGTTCAAACGGTGGGACCGGCTCGAGCCGCGGGACGAGCCGGCCGTGGCCGTCTTCTTCGCGGTCCCGGACGTCCTGGCGGGCCTTTTCACCCTGGCGAACTTCGACGAGGCGGAACCCAACGGGGTCCTTGCCCCGTTCGGCGCAGGGTGCTCCACCATCATCCAGTACCCCTTCCTCGAGGCGAGGTCATCCCGGCCCAGGGGAGTGATCGGCCTGTTCGACGTCTCGGCCCGGCCCTTCGTGCCCCCGGGCGTGCTCACCTTCTCCGTACCCTGGGCCAAACTGGCGATCATGGCAGATAATGCCGGGGAGAGCTTCCTCATCACCCCGTCCTGGCGCAAGGTGCAAACCAGGATCCACCGGCTTATGTCAAACAGCCCGGAGATGTGAGTCACAGACCCGCGCGGGACCCTGCGCCATGGTCTGTCTCCGTCGCTGAGAGGGCGTGCTACAATGGCATTTGGCGACAGGCGGCAACCACACGACGGAGGTGGACGGATGAAGACGGTTGCAGGGCTGAAGATCCGCAACATGACGGAGCGCGATTTCCCCGACATCGATGATGTCGACAAGCGAATCACCGGCCGCGAATGGGCCGGGTCCGGGGCCCGCCGGGCCAGCAGCCATTTCTGGGGCTACTACCCTCCCCTTTCCTTCGTCGCGGAGCTCGAAGGGAGGCTGGTGGGTTTCCTGATCGGCGCCATGGGCGGCCCGGAGTACTCCCTTCCGGTCAGCGGATGGGTCACCACGATCGGGGTCGACCCGGAGCACCAGGGCCAGGGCATCGGCCACGCCCTGCTCAAGGCCTTCATCGAGGTCTGCGACATCAGCCGGATACCGTCCCGCCTCATGGTTCCCCACAATGAGGCCTTCGAGAAGATGCTGCTGGCCCTGGGTTTCGAGCGCGGGCACCTGGTGGACTACGTTAGACCAGTCAGGTGACCGGCCATTCGCGGCCCGTGGACGAGAGGGAGGACGAGATGAAGAGCATGCTGGAGGCGATCGTCTCACGTCGAAGCGTGAGGAAGTGGAAGCCCGACGCGGTCTCCGAAGAAGACATCCGGGACGTGCTGGAAGCAGCCATGAACGCACCGTCAGCAGTGAACGAGCAGGCATGGCAGTTCGTGGTGCTGACCGGCCAGGTCCTCCGGGACTTCGCGGAGATCAACGGCAACAGCCCCAAGGGCGCGCCCGTGGGCATCCTGGTCTGCGGAGACAAGAAGGCCGACAAGCTGGGAGGGTTCTACGTGCACGATTGCTGCGCCGCCACCCAGAACATCCTGCTGGCTATCCATGCCAAGGGGCTGGGCGGGGTGTGGACGGCCGTCTTCCCCAAAGCCATCCCGGAGCTGCGACGCCTGCTGGGCCTGCCGGACCACGTCTACCCCCTGGCCTTCGTCCCCTTCGGTCACCCGGCAACACGCCAGGGCAGGGCGACCAGCCGCTATGATGAAACCAAGGTGCACCGGAACGCCTGGTAGCGCCGGCAGCTCCTACTGGCGCAGGCCGGAGACCACGTTTACGGTTTCCTTTTCCAGGGCCTCCAGGGAGTCTTCGTTGATGATGGTGAAGTCGGCCATGGCGATCGGCCCGCCCTTGTTCAGGTTCTGTATCTCGGCCACATCGCGGCTGGCCGCCTCTTCCGGCGTCAAAGGCCTGACGGGCCGCTTCGCCAGCCTCCGGTGCCGGGTCCGAGGAGAGGCCCAGACCGCCACCACGGCGAAACGGCTGCCGTAGCGCTCCTTCATCAGGATGTACTCCTCCCAGGAGTAGAGACCATCTACCACAGCATCGCTCGACTCCAGCAGCCGGTCGATCCTGGGGAGGCTCAGCCTGGCATAGCCCGCCATCCCGTGCTCAGCCCGCAGCTCCTGCCGCACCACCCGCTCATTCTGCTCGTTCAGCACCAGGCCTCTTCGCCTCACCTCTTCGTCGGTGATATCCCCGAACCGCACCCTGGCGAAACCGCTCTTCTCGAAGGTGCTGGCCACCTCCGACTTGCCCGAGCCGGCCATGCCCACAATGGCTACCACCTTCATCAGCGTTCGTGCTCCTTCATGACCTTCCCGGGGACCGGACCGTGCCGGTTCATCCGCCTCTCTTCGGCCGGAGTGTCTCACCAATCCTCTCTTCCTCCTGGGCCAGCAGGTCCCGAAGCTCCTGCAGGTCGTAGCTCTTCACTCCCACGCCCTTCTCCCTCATGTGCACCCTGGCTATGCCGGCGTTGATGATGAGCTTCTTGCAGATCATGCAGGGCCCGTAGATCCGGTCCTGTTCTCCCCGGCTCTTGTCGTAGGCCTCTCTGTTCCTTTCGCTGGAGAGGTACATCTCGCCGCCGACGACGCTGACGCCGGTCCTGGCGGCGTTGATGATGGCGTTCTGCTCGGCGTGCACGCTGCGGCACAGCTCATACCGCTCACCGGGGGCTATGTTGAGCTCCCTCCGCAGGCAGATCCCCGTGTCGATGCAGTGCTCCGTCCCCCTCGGGGAGCCAACATATCCCGAGCTCAGCTCCACGCCGTCCTTGCTGACAATGATGGCCCCTATCTTCCTGCGCAGGCATGTGCTCATTTCCGAGACGACCTCGGCCCGGTTCAGGAAATGCTCGAACTTGTCAGGCCTCTTCACCCTGGGAAAGCGCGTGGTCACAGCTCACCCCCTCGACTCGAGACGCTCTACGCTGCTGTGGAATCGTACATGGGACGGACCGGGGGTGTCAAGGCGAGGTGGCAGCTACGCGGCCCTCACATCGCAGCAGGGCGCCAGCCGGCACGCCTGGCACTTCCGGCGGTTCCGCGTTGCCACCGGCACCGCTTCACCGTCGATGAGCTGCCTGATCCTCGAGACCGCCTCCCGCACCTCCTCGCGATGGGCCGGGGTGAAGGACTGGGCCCAGACCTCGAAGCCCGTCTCCTGGCTGCGTATCCCGGCCATGATCGGCAAAGCCGGACTGTACTGCTCCTCGAAGGCCACACAGTAGCCCCACACCTGCATCCGGCTGCCCGGCCAGCCCATGTCGCCGGGCCTGTCGTCGATGACCAGCACCCGGTCCGGCATGAAGACCACCTCGTCTATGCATCCCTCCACCTCGGCGCCTTCCACGGACACACCCCTGGCGGAGACGGCTATGCCCTCGTCACGTGCCTTGGCCATGGCGTCATCCACACCCAGCTCCAGTTTCGCCGCTACCTCATACACCGCGTCCAGAGAGGCCCGGGCCGCTTCCGTCTCAGGGGTCTCCGGCTTCGGCCGCGGCACGGCCCCCCGGCAGTGCTCCAGGTACACCTGGTACTCGCAGTAGGCGAAGCTGGTCAGCCAGCTGGCGGGGATCCTTTTCATCAGCGTCCCTCCCTGGTGACGGCCCTCGGGCGCAAGAGCTTTCGCGGCAGGCCCCCGGCCCGCCGCCTGGCGTCAGCCGCCGTGGACACGAGCTGCACCTCTCCGATGGAGGTCAGCCGCTTCGACGGCTGGCGTCAGCCGCCGTTGGCCTCGAGCATGCGGCGGGCCCTGTCCACCATGGGCTGCGGGTCAAAACGCTGCTCCCCGCAGATGGCGCACACCGGAGAACCTCCCCGGCTCACCCACCGGTGTACGTGGTCCAGGATGAGGCTCCTCGACCACAGGCAGAGGTGCGCGTGCGAGTCCGCCAGGACCTCCGGTCCGGCGTCGGGAAGCGCCGGGTAGTCCTCGTGCCCCATGAGGCGCCAGCAGAACATGCCCATCAGGACGTAGGCCAGGGTCTTCTCGTTCTCGTATTCCCACCACCGGCCGTCCGGGGGCATCTTCTCCTGCATGGCTTTGGCCCAGTCCCAGTACTCAAGCGACGCCCTCAGCCCGTCCAGGGGCTCCATGGCCGCGTACTTCCGCAGGACGCCGTCCAGCCCGAATGCCTGCTTGAGCATGGCCTGAGCTTCAGCATGGGTCACCGCGCCTCCTTGCCGGTGACCGCCCGCCCGGGGCGGTCCTCCACTGTGTGGAATTATAGCATCCCGGCCGGTATGGCGGACCAGCACAATGAGGCGGGGCCGGCGCCCATCGCGCCGGCCCCTTTGGTGAGGTTGCCAGAGACGAGACAAGTGACCTGATTGTGACCCGGTGCCGCATGATGGCGGCGAGTGATTCCCCCCGGGTCTAGCGACGGGCCTGGTGCCGGGAGTGACCCACCTCTTCATCCCCGTCTGAGGTGATCAGGTAGACTCGCAGAGCAAAGGCCACCACCCACAGGGCCACCAGCCCCACCACCCCCAAACCCCACGGGTAGGCATCGCTGAACAGCCCTACAACCAGAACCAGTACGCCGGAACCCATCAGGAACGCCGTGAATGCATTCAGAAACCGCACCATTGTACCTTGCCCCCTC
>CALMBS010000505.1 GCA_937860285.1 uncultured Chloroflexota bacterium | reverse complement strand
GAGCCTCTTCTCAATGCCCCACATGTGCATCGGCCCGCTGCCTCCGTAGACGATCACGTTGAAGTCAGTGGGATTGAGGCCCCTCGAGCTCAGTGTAGCGTTGATATGGTCGGACATCTGCGAGTGCAGCAGGTCCAGCACCTCCTCTGATGCCTGGTAGACATCCAGTCCCAGGGGCTTGGCCAGCCTCTGCGTGAGGCATTCCAGGGCCCTGGCCTTGTCGACCTTGACCTTGCCGCCGAGGAAGTACTCGGGGTTGAGGTAGCCCAGCACCAGGTCTATGTCGCCGATGGTGATTTCCGGGTACTCATAGCATGTCCCTATCTTGCTGCCGGCGCTGTCGGGCCCCAGTGTCACCCGTTTCGTCTTCGGCTCCACGCGAATCGCCGTACCGGTCCCGGCGCCGATGGAGTTGATGTCCACCATGGGCATCCTCAGCCGGTGGTTGGCAAAATCCGGGTCCTTGTTTACCGGGACCAGCCCGTCAACCAGGACCCCGACGTCCCAACTGGTGCCTCCGAGGTCCGCGCAGACCAGGTTGCGGTTTCCCAGGGTCTCAGCCACAGCCTTGCCGCCCAGCAACCCTCCCGTCGGTCCGGAAACGACGGCCTCCACCAGCCTGGGATGGCGGATGTTCGCCACCGCCCCATATGACAGCAGGGTCAACAGGTCCCACCTGTACCCGTACCCCTTGGCGCGCTGCTCCACCCGATACAGCTGTGTCGAACCTTCGTTGGTCACGTAGCATTGAAGAAGCAGGGTCTTCAGTCTCTGCGTCTCCCTGGCCATGGGGCACACCTCGTACGATGTGATGACGGGTGTCTCCAGGCCTCTCCTGGCCACCATCTCACGCGCTATCTGGGCCGCCCTGGACTCGTGTGACGGGTTGATGTAGGAGCCCATGAACAGTATCCCGATGTGCTCCACGCCCTCGTCCAGAAGCTCGTTGACGCCGCGCACCACGTCTTCCTCCTGCAGGGGTATCACCACATGACCCGGCATGTAGTGATGGCCCATGTAGTAGCTGCCTACGGCAATGCGCTCGGTGACTTCTTTGATGTGCTTCGGATGCACCAGGGGCGGCGTGTGCTCGTGGAGGATCTGGCGCGGGATCTCTTCGTACGGAAGTCCCAGCCAGGTCAACCCCCTTTCCAGTGCCGGCATGGTGGCAAAACCCCTGGTTATGAGCAACCCCACCTTGGACCCCGATTGGGTCAGCAGTATATTAAGCATGGTGGTGCCGGTGTAGGTGCTGCTGATGGCCCTCTCGTGGACGTCCTTGCCGTTCATATCCCAGTAGCTGGCGGCATCTTCGACCGAGCTGCCGTAGCTCAAGGCCTCACTGGTGTGGTTCGTCAGGGCCTTGCCCAGAACGAACTCCCCCTCTTCGTTGACCAGAAACGTGTCGGTCATGGTGCCACCGGCATCCAGGGCAATCAAGTATCGCTTCTTGGCATTGGTGGCAGTGGTCATGCCTTCACCCCTCCCCGGCCCCATTCGGCCGTCAGCTCGAGTGTTTTGTCCTCAAACCACCCCGGGCTTTCATCTGCCAGGGGTTTGCCCAGCCATTCCCTGTAGAGTGTATCCAGGTCCGGCAGCATCTCGAAGAATGGCGGAAACCCCGGTGGAAGGACCTCAGTGGCCAGCAGACTGTAGCAGCCCGGGCAGTAGTATTCCCGCAGCTCCACCAGGCGGGTCTCAGGCGACGAGATGTCTATGGAGTACACCTCGGCCATCTCTTCCGGTGTCCGGCGCACGAATATCTTGGCCTGCAGCTTCCAGTTCATGCGGTAGTCGCCGAACTCCTGGCCGCAGTCGCACTTGACTATCCTGTCCTTGCCCTTGGCCACCACGTACAGGTGCTCCGAGATACGAATCAGTATCTTCTCCTTCCACTTCACCCTGGACTGCAGCACCGCCAGGTACTTCCAGAACCGGTCGTTGTCCTTGGGGTCGAGCCGGATCAGCTGCTTGGCCTGGTCCCAGGGCAGGCTGCCGGTCACGAGGTCCTCTATGACATGGTTGGTAACATCGCTAGCTTCCATTGCCTACACCCCCTCTCATGCTGAGTGAATAGTCCTCGGGCAACTGCCAGAATCCCATGAACTTGCGCCGGAACTTCTCCCACTTGAGGCAGTCCCAGTACATGTTGTTCACGTCCTCGTAGAACTCCTTGGCCCGTACTCGCTCTCTCTCCTGCTTCCACCACTCCTGTACGTCAACTGATCGTTCCCTTCGTTTGTCCCGGATCTGTTTTCGGGCCTTCTCGGTCTCCCGTTCATCTACCTTCCCGTCGCTGAACGCGACTCCGTAGACCTTCCTGGCTGTCTCTTCGCTCATCGAGCCTTCGCCGACGTCCCTGGCCACCAGGGCCTTGCTCCGCTCCAGGACATCACCCCAGCCGGGTTGCAGCCCGTTGGCCAGGCCGAAGATGTCGCCGTCCTTCAGGTTGATCGTAGGAGTGTAGTTGTTGTAGTAGAAGAACCGGTCTACCTTGAGCTTGCCCTCCTTCATCCACTGCCTGGCTTCCTGCAAGTCCCGCGGATAGGTCCCGCCATTGGCCAGGATCTCCTTCATATTCGTGCCCACGAAGAAGGCGTTAATGTCGTTGGGAGAAGGGTATCCGCCGCACATGCCGTAGGCCGGCTCGCAGACCCCGCCGCCGGAGCCGGCCGAGGCGCAGAAGTCCAGGCGCTTTCCCGGCTCCACGATCAACAGGAGGTCACTGAGTCCAACCCCACAACGGTACTTCCCGTGCCCGAAGTAGTCCTGGAGCGGCCTTCTCCCGATATAGAGGCAGGTTGGCTGGATGAACTCGGTGGCCTCCATCTCCCCCAGGTCGGATTGCGGGGCCGGCCCCCCGAAGTTCAGAGTCTCACCGTCCTTGAAGGCGCTCGGCGGGCCGGCCTTGGCGCAGATATGTGACCAGTCGCCGCCCTGCCACTCGAATCCGTCGGAGAAGGCTCCGGTGGACGCGATGCCGCTCCCGGTGCCGGCCATGGTGTAGGTCTCTTCCAGGAAGCCCCTGGCGAGCCTGGCCTGACTGATAACCATGAGAAACATGCACAGATAGGACTGCCCCTCGATGAGGCCGGTGACCGCACCGGCGGAAGGGCTCTGAGGGTTGTACATGCTTCCGGGCGGGATCTTCCAGTGTGTCATGTACTGGAGCGCAGTGTTCAGTGTCTTTGAATAGGCGAAGGTCGGCCAGCAGCCCAGAGAGCTGACCATCCTCAGGCCGGACTCGTAGCAGTTGGCGTAGAACTCGTCCTCGCTGCTGGTGCCTTCCAGGTCCATGGTCAACGACCCGTCCGGATTGATGTACGTGTCGCAGCCCTCGTTAAGCAGCCAGTCTCTGTCCGACCGCGGCCACAGGTTGGTCATCAGCCCCTTGAAGTTGACCCTGTTGAAGGCCTGGTACTCGTACTTCCCGGGGACGGTCTCCGACATAACGCGGCCTGTCAGGACCCTTCTCTCCCTCTCCATTATTTCCTTAAGGGCTTCGCGGTAGTAGTCGGGCCCGAACTCCTTGATGATCTCGATCACTTTGTCGTGAAGCATGGTCGCGCCGGTGGCTCGCATCCTCTCGTCCATGACGTTGAAATCGCCGGCCCGCGTCTTCCTCTGCCACTGCTCGTAGTACCACCGATACTGCTTGAAGTTCTCCCCGGTCTTCATGGGCGGATAGAAATAGCCGTCGGTGAAGGAGGAAACGCTTATGGCGCTCAGCCCGCCCGGCTGGATGGAACCCGTGTCGGCAATGTGGCTCATGCCCATGGCCCACCCCATCAGTACTCCATCGTAGAAAATGGGTATGGTGGTGAAGCAGTCGGCTGGATGCGGGGCACCGAACTTGGGGTCGTTGGAGCTGAATATGTCTCCGCTCTTTATGCCGTCTTCTTCCAGGCCGGTCTCCGCTATATAGCGGACCACGAAGGGCGCACTCTGCAGATGGCCAATGAGCCCGTATGAGGATGAAACCAGGTCTCCCTCCGGCACTCCCAGCATGAACTGCAGCTCGGACATGATGAGAGCGATGGGGTTGGCCGTTATCAGCTTGGCGGTGTCCCGGGCCTGGACACACGCCGCCACCAGCTTGGATTGGAATTTAGCCAGCTTGATCGGGTCTTGTTCCAGCAAGGGGAGTTCCTTCAGGCCGTACAGCCTCCCCGTCTTCTCAAAGAGCTGTGTCGCCGCCGTCTGTGCTTCTTTCAGGGTCTTGCCCCCGTAGCATATGCCCATCTGACTCCTTTCGACCGATTATTGTGGCGCCGGCTCCACGTCCTGCCCAACTCCTGTTCCGGCTCTCCGCTGGCATGTCCGCCGTCATCCCTTACGCAATGCCACTCTCCTGCGTCTCTCCATTCCCGTCTCCGGTGTGGCTGGTATCCCGCCATAGCGGCGCTTCCCTTGTTGCCTCGCCGGCCGGTTCGAATCCCCCTTCCAAAAATCAGATGGCAAACTGTGTCTTGAGCTTGTCTGCCGTGAACAACCCGGATTTTACAGGCATTTAATGTCCCGATTTGGGGCCCGCTCCCACTGATCACAAAAGTGACCAGGATGGCCAAAAACGCAGGCGCCGCGGTCAGGGGATGGGCCTACCGGCCCCGGCCGAGGACACCTGCTCAGGGTGATGCCCACGAATTCGTCTCGAAATGAGCGGATCGGCCACGGGAGCGGTCGAATGCGCCGCATTCCGTGCCTTCGTTATCAGTTGCCCCCGACAGCCCGGTGTGGTATCGGTCACCGATGTGACCATTCTGACCGGCGGAATGCCCGGATTGCCCAGACTGCCCGCCTCGATCGTGGCGGCGTTGATCATTTTGGCCAGCAGATGGGGCTCAACTGGGCCATCTTCTGGCGCAGACCCGGCAGGGGAATGGCCGAATTGACTTCTCCGCCGGCCTTGACCTACAATCCGCTTATGCGCGGAGAAGCCAAGTACTCCCTGGACCCCGTTGACGAACAGCTGGTGAAGCTGCTGTCGGAGGATGCCCGGACCAGTAGCGCCGTAGTGGCCAAGCAGCTCGACATCAGCCCGTCCACGGCCAGACGCCGGCTGCGGAAGCTGGTCGAAGATGGTGTGCTGCGCATCGGGGCCATGATCGACCCCTATAGGTGCGGGTACCCCGTCATCGCCATGATAGGTATCCGGCTGGCGCACGAGAACCTGGAAAGCGCCTCCGACATGCTGGCCGCCAACCAGGAGATCAGGTGGGTCTCCACTACCACCGGACAGTTCGACATTATGGCGATAGGCACGTTTCGCTCCACTGCGGATCTGGGCCGGTTCATTGAGGGGCGGCTGGCCCAGACAAAGGGCCTGAAGGAGACCCAGAGCTTCGTCTGCCTCAATGTGAAAAAAGGCCACTACGTGCAGCCCTGAACGGCGTATCATCCATCTGCTCTTGTTCAGGGATTTGCGGGCTGGAGAGGGGCCGCTGCTCCGGGGACTGGAGCTACGGCGCCGGAGTCACTTCGGTGTCCCCCGGGTCCCTCCTCAAGACCATCATGGTGCTCTGCCACTCAAGCACCTTTTTCCCTGTCTGGTTTTGCAGGGTGATGACGAACCGCGCAATCCCACGGTCCGGCCTGGTGCGTGACACGCGCTTGTGAACGCATTCCGGGGTGGCGGCCAGGCGGTCGCCCGGTCGAACAGGGGTCGCGGACTGCGCCTTCCGCCGGCGGCCACAGCGATGGCGTGCAGTACGCCTGGATCATCGTCGGCGGGGCGATGACGCCTTTGTACGGGGTGGCCTCGGCGTAGCTCTTGTCAGTGTAGACAGCATTGGCGTCCTGCGTCGCCTCGCACCAGTGGCGGATCATGGCCTCATTGACCCTGTCATTCCCCGGCCTCGGCTCCGATTCCGTGCCTTCCAGGTTCTTCAAGTCTTCGTACAGGCTCTCACTCATGGCTGGCGCGCCTCATCGCTGGTCCCCGCGCTTCTTGGGATGTGGGTAGGGATGCCGCCAGGTGACCTTGACCTGGGGCAGCTGCGAGAACTCGTCCTCCATGGTGTTGCCGTGCGCCTTGTATAGGTCGATCAGCCGGTCTTCGTACTCGTAGTCGAAGGGGTCACCCAGGTTCTGCTCCATCTCGCCGCCGGGCGGAAGGGGATGCTCCAGGTACCACCGGACCGTGGCCTCCAGGGCCGTCTGCACCGGCACGACGTCGCGGTAGCCCAGCTGCTCCCGTATCTTCCGGGTGTCCATCACCCGGTGATACCGGAAAAGGAGCTGGGTGGGGGCCGCCCTGAAGTTGTCGGGCAGCAGGTCGAAGGGCATCTCCACGAGCTCGAACTCATGGCCCATGATCCGCGCCACTGTGGTCACCCACTCGCGGTTGAACAGCAGCCTGTCGTCGCACAGGTTGTATACCTGCCCGGCCGCAGCCGCCGGCTGGTCGACGGCCAGCATGACGCCATGGGCTATGTTGTCGGCGAAGCCGCGTGACAGCAGCGCCAGCCCGCCGCCGGGAAGGATCAGCTGTCTCCGGCCGTCCCTGACCCGCCGTATGATGGCCCACTCCGGCGGGCCAATGTGGCGCGGCCCATAGACGATGGGGTACCGGAAGTGCGTGGCGCTGTAGTGCCCCTCCCGGTGGGACTCCATTACGAAACGCTCCGACTCCCTTACCTGGAGCGAGAAATGGTCCACTCCTTCAGCGGTGGACAGGGGATGGTCCTCCTCCAGCGGGACCGGTGTCGGCTCCATGTGTTCCCAGGGGTTGGCCTCGGTGACCGCCATCCACCCCTTGTATATGGGAAGGGCCCCGCCCACCGATATCAGCCTGGCGGTCTTCCCCCGCAGGTTCTCGGCGATGTACCGTAAGCGGCCGTAGATGGCCACCGCCAGGTCGAAGCTTCTCCCGTCCAGGGCCCGGGCGATGTCCTCCTTCCAGTGGGGATCAGCGTGGATATGCTCGAGGTCATGGTGCAGGCCGCTCTCATGAACGCCCCGGTGCAGAACGACTACTTCAAAGCCCCGCGAGAGCAGGCCACCTATTATGGGCGGACCCGTGGCCCCCGCCCCACCTACGACCAGTGCTTTCATCATCGACCTCCGAATCTGTCCCTGATCTCCCGACGGGCGATCTGTCCGCCCTCATCCCTGGGCAGCTCATCAACGAAGTGCACCCGCTTCGGCTTCTTGTAGCTGGCGATGCGCTCTTTGCAGAAGTGGATCAGCTCTTCACCAGTGGCGGATGTTCCCTCCTTCAGGGCGACTATGGCGGTCACCACCTCGCCCCATTGCCCATCGGGTAACCCGATGACTGCTGCCTCTCTGACGGCAGGGTGAGCGGCCAGGACGATCTCGACCTCCACCGGGTATACATTCTCCATACCGCTTTTGATCAGCTCCCGGCTGCGTCCCATGTAGTGGAGATACCCGAGCTCGTCCAGCAGGCCGAGGTCGCCGGTGTGCCGCCAGCCGCTGCCGGGCGACTCCCGGTGGTCATTCAGGGCCTTGTAGTACCCGGCCATGACTCTGGGCCCCCGCACCACTATCTCTCCGACTTGCCCCGCTGCAACCTCAGCACCATCCGGGTCGAACACCCTCACGTCCTGGAACATCAGCGGGCGGCCCACGCATCTGGGCCCGATGGACTCGGCCTCTTCGGTGTCGCACCCGGTTACCATGGCCCCGCACTCTGTCTGACCGTAGACGGCGTCCACGAACCGCACCCGCGGCGAAGCGGCCCGGACAACGCCCCTCATCTCCTTCGATGCGCCGCTGCCCATGATGAGCCTCAGTGAGCTGACAGCCTCCCAATTCACGTCCGACTGCTTGAGCACCTCCGCCAGATGCTGGCCGGCGCAGACCAGGACTGTCACGCGCTCGCGCTCCATGATATGCAAGACCTCCGCGGCGTCGAAGGGATCGGCGAAGACGCACTTCCCTCCTCTGGCCAGAACCGATATCGCCAGCTCGAGTCCAAAGGTGTGAAAGAGCGGCACGGTGATCAGGGTCGCATCCGCTTCGGTCATGGAAAGGGCCAGGGCCACGCTGGCCGCTTCTGCCAGGTAGCCTCCGTGGGTGATCTGCGCGCCCCTGGGGCGGCCCTCGAAGGCGGCGGTGTACATTTGAACAGCCACGTCATCATGGCGGACGTCGACTGCGGGATCGGCCCCGGCTGCGCCCTGGTTGCCGGAGGCTGGCTGCAGGCCGGACAGGTCCACGATCCTGGCTTCAGCCCCGGGAGCGCCGCGCAGGGCTTCGATGTCCCCCGCGAAATCGCCTCCATGAACAAGGACCATCGAGTCCGACTCCTGCAGAATGTACGACTGCTCGGAGGCCGCCAGCCGCCAGTTCAGGGGCACCAGTACGGCCCCCATCCTGGACAGCGCGAAGAGGAGCTCGATGTACTGGTGACAGTTGCGCAGCAGCGCGGCCACGCGGGTGCCTCTCTCCACTCCGTGGCGCTTGAGGCCCGCGGCCAGCCGGCCGGCGCTCAAGTCCAGATCGGGGTAGGAGTGCGAAGTCTCCCGGCACACCAGTGCCGTGCGCCCGGCGTAGATCCTGGCATTTCTGGCCAGCAGCGTCGCCAGAGTCATCTCGCGGGCGGACAGCGCCATGCTCAACCCTTCATCATTCTGAAAGACAAGACGGAAGCAGCGGCAGCGCGATCGTCCCCGGAAGCCGGCTGAACTCTCACTGACGGGTATGGGGTCTTGTCCTCCCGAAGAACCAACGACGCGGCGACTTCCCTGATGCCGGGCGTAGCGGCCACGTCGACCGTAATCATGCGGCCAAGATCGTCCAGGTCACGGCATCGACACCAGGCCAGCATGTTGTAGCGCCCCATGCAGAGAACCAGGTACTGGAGATTGGCCAGGGATTTCAGCCCATCGGCGACAGCGGTCAGCATGCCTGGCATGACCGATACGCCGAGGATCACTCCCAGCCGGTAGCCCAGGGCCCCCGGGTCGGCGATCATGACGGGCTTGGCGATGCCTTCGCCCAGGAGACGCTCCAGCCTGGCGGCGACGGACTTGCGGTTCATGCCCAGGACGGCGGCCAGGGCGGAGGCCGATTGTCTGATGTCCCGCTGCAGCTCCCTGATGATGGCAGAATCCTGCTCATCAAGCGGGTGCTCCGGAGAATACGGCGCGCCGGGCGCTTTGGCCACCCTGTTCGATGCTCTCGCCCGGATGCGACGGGTCGTCGGCCCCAGCATGAACCTCTCCAAGCCCATGCTTCTCATGGTCTCGACGCTGAGGATTCCCGGGACCTGGCTCAATTGGTCGGTGACGAAAGCATAGAGCTCCTCCTCGCTTCGAAACCGGCCTCCCGAGAGGAACATGTCGTAGGCGCCAGTGCAGACGTGTACGAATTGAATGCTGGGGAGGGCCGCCACCTGATGGGCGATGGCGTTGACCTGTCCCGGCGTGACCTTGACGGCTATCGTAGCCGGCGCCAGGTACCCCAGATAGACAGGATCAAGATGCACCGTGGGGATGAGTACTCGACTCTTGAGGAGACGGTCCAGCCTGGCTTTGGCCGTATTCCGGTGAACCCCCAGCGTCTCGGCCAGATCACCAAGGGCAAGCCGCCCGTCTATCTGCAGCTGGTTGATAAGCTGCAAGTCGCAGTCATCCAGCTGGCGCTCTGGCCCAGCGTGCCTGGCAGAAGCCATGCTCTCCTTCCTTCAGGGTGCCGCCCGACAGGGGTCGGCCCGTGTTGCCCATTCTACCGCCGCGCGGCCAATACTGTCAAGATATGCATACAATATGCAGCCATATGTCCCTTCAACGGTGCCTCGACGACCCAATATGCTCATGCCATGTCCTGAATATGCGCGGATCGTCTGACGTCCGGGACGACCCTTGACGCCGCTCCGGACGCAGGTGCTATTATCGTGGTGTACATATCTGGCCGGCATGGTGTTGGGTGGTGCGCTCAAGGGGGTCAGATGGGTACCATCTTCCTCGCCCGCCTCGAAGAAGACCTGCCCGCAGTCGCTGGGACCAACCGGGTCCCGCGACCGGCAGGGTACCGCACCTCGTACTTTGAGCGGAGCGTCCTTCCGGGCGATCTCAGGGGGTGCAATATGGTATGGACGTACTGTTCCGCGTGCGGATTGCGAACCGAGTGGGCCACTCTCTGCTCAAGATGCGGCTCCGCCAATCCACTGTACAGGCTCTCAGCTCCCGATCAAATCCGGGCAGCGACAAATCCGGCCGGATTGCTCAGCATCGAGGATAGCGCCTGCAGAGCGGCGTTGCGGCACGACGCGGAGTCCGGGGTCTTCCGGCAGGTCTGTGGCTACCTTGCCGGAGTCCTGCTGGTGGTCGCCATCAGCCTGGCGGTCATCCTGGTTCCTCCGTTGGTCCTCTGGTGAAGCGCGCCGGGGCGAGCCGATGTTGCCATAGTGGTGGGCTCGCCCGGATTCGAACCAGGGACCAACCGGTTATGAGCCGGCCGCTCTGCCGCTGAGCTACGAGCCCACGGGGTATGGCAAGATTATAGTGGGTCACCTGAGCTTTTTCAAAAGAAGCGGCTAGAGGCCCAGGAGGCGTTTCTTCTTGCGGTCGAACTCCTCCTGGGTGATGATCCGCCGGTCGCGAAGCGAGGCCAGCTTGTCCAGATCGTCGAGGTCGCTCGCGGCCGCCGCCGCTGTCCGCGAGGCAGCACCGCCCATCTTCTCTTCCAGCACCCCCCGGAACGCTTCAAAGGACCTCTGCTGTCCGGACTTGAAGCTCACGATGCACTCGCCCCCGGGACCGGGCGCATTATCGGGCCCGTTGTCGTCGTCTGTGGCGCTGATCTCCATGTACCCGTGGCTGAACCATCCGGCCTTGCCGAAGCGAATGCTCTTGATGTGAGAGATTACGATGTCCCTCTCCACCCGGGACGAGCCCCGCAGGAAGCTGGCCATGCCGAACCGCTGGATGCGGACCACGTTGCGGAGCAGCATCAGCCGGCCGTCTGTGCCCGTGGCCTCGAGAAAAACCTCTTCCATGAGTCTGCTCCCGCCTACCCACCTATCCTCAGGGGGCAGTCGACGGCTAGATCCCAGGTGAGGGGAAGGCTGTCAATCCCCGGCTCCAGGCTGTCCGTGCATTCGTCCTCCCACTTCACCCTGGCCTTGACCGTTCCCCCCTCCTGCAGGCCGCCCTCCAGCTGGGTGATGCCGAACGTGCCGGCCTCCCACGGGGTGGTCCCGAAGCTCACCTGGGCCCATCCGGTGGTGGCCGGCACCGGGAAGGCCTCGGAGTTGTAGAACCTCACACCGTAATTGGTCAGGCTGGCGAAATCCAGCGCGCTCGAACCTTCCCTCAGCCAGAAATCGATGCGGAATATGGCCGGCTTGCCGTTCACGTCCCGGGAGAACGAGGCGGATGCCACCTGGTCCATCTCCTCGTCGGACAGCTTCTCGGCAAAGAAGACGACCTGGACGATCCGGCTGCCGGCGCTATCCCTCAGCACCGCCACGCAGGAGCGCAGGTCGACGGAGCTCTGGCCGGCCGACACCCGGCTCGATGCCGCCTCCGAACCGCAGGAGACGCCGAAGGCCAGGGCCAGGACCATCACGAGGAAGATCCAGAGATGAGCCAGTTTCTTCACATCAACCTCCTGGACTCCGCACGGGCGCCGGGCGCGCTGGCGCGGTCTGCCGTTTCCGCCGTTATTGTACCCGACGGTCCAAGCCCCCGCCAACCGGTCCCGGGGTCCTAGCTCCCCTGGGGCCCGTCCTCGTGCTGGCTCAGCAGCAGGGCGGCTTCGATAACAAAGCGCCTGGCCTCGGGGTCGCTGGCGGCCACCGGGTCCGCAATGCAGGCGTTGGCATAGCGGCTGAGGCGAGAGGCAATGGAGATGCAGAGCTCGATGTGCTCCAGCAGCTCCTGCTGCTCTGATTCGGTGGGGATGGATTTCAGATCGCTGACCTGGCGCGCGATTACCTTGATGGCCTTGGACCTGAGGCTCAGCACCTCTTTCAGGAATGCCCGGCAGCCCGAGCCGGCGCCTGTGGCGCCAGGCCTGAAGCTGTCAGCACCCGACTCTGATCCGGTCATGTACCCCCCCTTGTCCCAGACCCCACCATTGTACCCCATCGTTGCCCGCCCGTCACAACGGGACCAGGCTCCCGCCAGCCAACGCCCGCAGCCCACTAAGGGCAGCCGCCGGGGGAATCTAAGGGGTCCGGCGGGCCCGAACTACGGCCCTGCCCGCAGCGGAATACGGAGGTCAGTGGATGTGAGATTCCCTGCCATTGTGCCATTATCTTAGTGACGCGGATGAAGGTCAGGAGGGATGCAATGAAGACGGAACGCGAGTCAGCAACCTACGGCGGCCTGGTCACTCATCTGCTGGCTCTCAGGGAAGAGGTGCTCCCGACCAGCAGGGATGAGGCCAAGGTCCTGGACCGCATAGTCTCCGACCTGGTATCACTGGAGGTCTTCGATTACAATACTGCTGGTGAGGGCGTCCCGGCGGTGGCGAGCTAGCGAGGGATCAAGGTCTGCAGGCGCGGACGTCACAACGTCCGCGCCTCTTCGTTTGACGGGCAGAGGTCGGCCGGCGCATCGGCCGCGAACAGGATGATACAGAAGTGATGAAAGAGGAGATGGTCGGGGTGAGAGGATTTGAACCTCCGGCCTCATGGTCCCAAACCATGCGCGCTAGCCGCTGCGCTACACCCCGCAGAGCGGAATATACCACCGGGACAGCGTCAAGTCAAAGGCGGTCATGCGGCTGCCAGACGGCCCGCGCCCTTATGTCAACCCCAGTTGTGCAACCGGTTGGCCATAACATATAATAGAGTCCACTCATGATCGAGATCAGAATCCACGGCCGTGGCGGTCAAGGCGCCGTCACCTCAGCTGAAATGCTCGCCTTGGCTGCCATCGGAACGGGCAAGTATGCCCAGGCATTCCCCAGTTTCGGCCCTGAGAGACGCGGCGCGCCGGTGCAGGCCTTTGTCCGGGTCTCGGACAAGGAGATCCGCATCCGAGGCGAGATCCGCGAGCCGGACGTGGTGGTAGTGCTGGATCCCGGGCTGCTGAATATCATCGATGCCACCTCCGGCCTGCGCGACCATGGCAAAGTAATCGTCAACAGCAAGTTGCCCGCCGCGGAGCTCAAGGCCCGCTTCAAGGGCAAATGGCCGGTGGCGGTGGTTGATGCATCGGCCATAGCCGTTGAGACCATCGGCGTCAACATCGTGAACACCACCATGATCGGGGCCATCCTGAAGGCGGCCGACGTCGTGCCCATGGAAGCCCTGGAGGAGCCCCTGAAGCACCGCTTCGGCGGCAAGGCCGCCGGCAACTTCGAGGCCTGCAAGAAGGCCTATGAGAAGACCGTCATCGCCTGACGGCACACAGACAACACAGTATCTGGGAGAGCGTTTTGAGCGCAAGGAAGAAAGACTCGGAGATCACCTGGCAGGATATCGACATCGGCGCCGTGATCAGGACGCCGGGAAATGCCGCCGAGTACAAGACGGGCGACTGGAGGTCCGACAAGCCCACGTGGAACAAGGACCGCTGCATCAAGTGTGGCATCTGCTACCTCTACTGCCCGGAAGGCTGCATACGCCGGGATGAGAAAGGGTTCTTCGAGGCCGATTTCTACTACTGCAAAGGGTGCGGCATCTGCGCCAGGGAGTGCTGGACGCAGGCCATAACCATGGGACCGGAGGAGCAATAGGATGGCAATGGTAGGGATGGAAGGCTCCCTGGCCATGGCCGAGGCCGCCAGGCTGGCCAACGTGGATGTGGTGGCCGCATACCCCATCACGCCGCAGACGCACATCGTGGA
Source organism: uncultured Chloroflexota bacterium (assembly GCA_937860285.1). GTDB lineage: Bacteria > Chloroflexota > Dehalococcoidia > UBA2247 > RBG-13-53-26 > JAFGCL01. The sequence goes on along the minus strand of CALMBS010000505.1, from coordinate 2,261 downwards.
GCGGCTGGCCGAGATGGTGGCCAACGGCGAGCTGAACGCCTCCTACATCCCGGTGGAGTCCGAGCACTCTGCCATGAGCGCCTGCCTGGGATCGTCCGCCGCCGGGGCCAGGACCTTCACCGCCACCGCCGGCCAGGGCCTGGAGCTGATGCACGAGGTGCTGTACGTCGCCTCCGGCCTGCGCCTGCCCATCGTCATGGGCGTGGCCAACCGGGCCCTCTCCTGCCCTCTCAGCGTGTGGGGCGACCACTCCGATGTCATGGCGGTCCGCGATACGGGCTGGATCCAGGTGTTCGCAGAGAATGGCCAGCAGGCCTTCGACCTGACCCTCTGCGCGTTCCGCATCGCGGAGGACCCCAAGGTCCTCTTCCCGGTGATGGTCCATATCGACGGGTTCCACCTGTCTCACGTCGTGGAGCCGCTGTACCTGATGGAGCAGGAGCAGGTGAACAGCTTCCTGCCGCCGTTCTCGTATCCCTTCCCGCTGGACCCCGACACCCCGGTCACCATGGGGGCCTTCACCGTCCCTATCCTTTACAGCGAGGCCCGCAAGTCCATGGAGACTGCCCTGAGGTCCACCAGGGTCATCATCAATCACATCTTCGCCGATTTCGCCAGGGTGAGCGGGCGGCAGTACAGTGCCGTCGAGCAGTACCGGTCCGACGACGCGGACACCCTGCTCCTGACCATGGGCAGCTACAGCCAGATCGCCATGGATGCCGTGGACCAGCTGCGGGACCGTGGCGAGAAGGTGGGGCTGATCAGGCTCCGCCTGTGGCGTCCCTTCCCCTTCGACGAGCTGCGCCAGGCGGTGGAGAACTGCCAGACGCTGGTCGTTCTGGACCGCTGCGTTTCGCCGGCCGGCCCCCCGGGTCCCGTCTGCTCCGAGGTCAAGGCGGCCCTCTACTCACAGAAGAAGAGGCCGAACGTCGCCGGTTTCATCGGCGGGCTGGGCGGGCGCGACCTGACCCCTGCCGAGTTTGTCCAGATGGTGGAGAGGGGCAGGGTCATCGCGGCTGAGGGCGGCGAGGAGATAGAGATGATCGGAGTGAGGGGCTAACCAGTGGAGAACTTCGCCGTATTCGTCCCCCGGCTGCTCCCGCAGCAGGAGTATCTGGCTCCCGGGCATCGGGCCTGCATCGGCTGCGGCGAGGCGCTGGCCATGAGGCTGGTGGCCAAGGCCCTGGGCCGGAACGTCATCGTGTCCAATGCCACCGGGTGCATGGAGATCATTTCGACACCGTATCCCACCACGTCCTGGCGGGTGCCCTGGATCCACACCCTGTTCGAGAACGCCTCCGCGGTGGCCGCCGGCATCGAGGCCGCGGTCAGGATCCAGAATGAGAAGGGCACGCGGAAGAACACGCCCAAGGTGGTAGCCATGGGCGGGGACGGGGCCACCTTCGATATCGGACTGCAGTCGCTGTCCGGCGCCTGGGAGCGGGGCCACGATTTCCTCTACGTCTGCTACGACAACGAGGCCTACATGAACACCGGGATCCAGCGTTCCAGCGCCACGCCCTTCGGCGCGGCTACCACCACGTCACCCGCCGGCAAGGTGAGCATCGGCCAGACCACCGCCAAGAAGAACATGCCGGCCATCGCGGTGGCCCATGACATCCCGTACGTGGCGACCGCCTGTCCCAGCTACCCCTTCGACCTGATGGAGAAGGTGAGCAAGGCCGTGGCCACCAGGGGCCCCTCATATCTACACGTTCTTTCTCCGTGCCCGACCGGGTGGCGCCATGGCGGGGACATCAGTGTCAAGATGGGCCGCCTGGCGGTGGAGACGGGGGCCTTCCCCCTCTTCGAGGTGGTTAACGGCAAGTACCGGCTCACCATGGATTTCCCGAAGCTGCGTCCCGTCAAAGACTACCTCACCCCGCAGGGGCGGTTCCGCCACCTGCCCAAGGACGAGGTGGAGCGCATCCAGCAGGGCGTGATCCGGGAGTACGAGAAACTGAAGAAGAAGGCGGAGGCTTAGGTGGCCAGCAAGATCGACATAATCATCAAGAAATACGGCGGGGACAAAGGGCAGCTGGTCTCCATCCTGCAGGACATTCAGTCTGAGCAGCACTACCTCCCGCGGGAGTCGCTGGATGAGGTGGCGGCGCTGATGAACATCCCCATCAGCCAGGTGTACAGCGTGGCCACGTTCTTCAGGGCCTTCAGCCTTACGCCGCGCGGGCGCCACCTGATCAAGGTCTGCCTGGGCACCGCCTGCCACGTCCGGGGGGCGGCCAAGGTGGTCGAGAAGATGG
>CALMBS010000504.1 GCA_937860285.1 uncultured Chloroflexota bacterium | reverse complement strand
GATTGTGCACGGCGGCATGCTTTACCTCGTACCACTCAGTCCATGCCTTCCGGCCCCCGGCCGGCTCCGGCTGCCTCTGCAGGTACCGGGCCGTCACAGTGCCGGCCCGGCACAGCTCGTCGTACGAGCCCTCGAACACGATCTCCCCACCGTGGATCCCGGATCCCGGGCCGACATCGATGACATGATCGGCGGCCCTCATGACATCGGGGTCATGTTCGACGACGAGCACGCTGTTTCCTTTGTCGCGCAGATGCCGGAGCATGGCAACGAGGTGCTCGTTGTCCTTCGGATGCAGGCCTATGGTCGGCTCATCCAGGATGTACATGATGTCCACCAGGTCGCAGTCCAGCTGCCGGGCCATCTTCACCCGCTGGCTCTCGCCGCCCGACAGCGTCGAGACCGGGCGGCTCAGGGACAGGTAGTCCACGCCGATGTCGATCAGGTGGCCCAGGACCGAGCGCATCTTCCGGATGAGAGGCTCAGCCTCCGGGATGGAGAGGCGCACCAGGAATCCGTCCAGGTCCGCGAGCTCCAGGTCGCATAGCTCGGCGATGTTCCTGCCTTCCAGGAGCGCCGAAAGCGCCCGCGGGTTCAGGCGCGTGCCCCGGCAGGACTGGCAGTCGCTGTACACGAAGTACCGCTGGTAGGCGTTCCGGCGGCCCTCGGGCAGCTCATCCTCGCTCTTGTCCACGTAGCGGCGTTCCAGGCCGCGCACGATGCCGTCGAACTTCTTGGCGTAGACGCCCGCACCGTGGGCCTTGGTGATGGGCACCGCCTGCGCATAGAGCAGCCTCTGCATCTCCTCTTCGGTGAAGTCCGCCAGCGGCTTGTCCGGGTCAAAGAGGCCGCAGGCGTTGATCTCGCGCCAGTTCCAGCCGCCCACCTTGTAGTCGGGGTGGGTCACGGACCCCGCCCGGAGGGACCGGCCGCGGTCGAGCAGCAGGTCGAGGTCCACCGTGATGCGCTTGCCCAGCCCCTTGCAGTCCGGGCACATCCCCTCCGGGTTGTTGAAGGAGAAGAAAAAGGAGGGGCCGATGAACGGCCGGGCGAACCGGGAGTACAGCAGGCGGAGGTAGGTCGCGATCTCCGTGGCGGTGCCCACCGTGCTGCGGCTGGTCCGCCCCATGGTCTTCTGGTCGATGACGATGGCCGTCGAGATATTCTCGATGTCGTCGATGGGCGGGCGCGAGAGCTTGGGCAGCCGGCGGCGGGCGAAGGAGGAGAACGTCTCGATGAGCTGGCGCTGCGCCTCGGTGTAGATGGTGTCGAACACCAGGCTGGACTTGCCGCTGCCGCTGACGCCGGTGAAGACCACCATCCGGTTGCGGGGTATGGAGACGGTCACGTTCCTGAGGTTGTGCGTCCGCGCTCCGCGCACGACAATGTGGGTCTTCATGATACACTCCTCCCTCGGGACCAGGCCGTGCCGGCCGGCAGGACTTAACAGGGTACACTCCGGCGGAGGGAAGATCAAGCGCCGCCCTACATCGCCGCCCTACGCGGCGGCGCCGTCCCAACCGGCCAGCCGGGCCCACAGCCACCAGGCCGCGCAGGCCTTGAGGTTGGCATTCAGCGACTGGCTGTGGGCGGACGAGCAGCTGTACCAGTCAACGCCCTCGGTGTGCGAGCCCTGCCACTCGGTGGCCCAGTTGCCGCCGGAGTAGCCGCAGCTGTCCGTCACGTTCTTGTCCCCGAAATACCTGCCGTCCGGATCATAGCTCTCGATGTCCTCGAAGTCGTAGAGGACCTTGTTGTTGGCCGCGCAGTAGTCCCGGATCTGCTGGTTCCGAAGGTGGAGGTTGCCCGTCAGCCCGGAGCCGTTGGTGTGCCCGGTCATGTACACGAAGGTGACCCCGGGGTAGTCCTCCTCCAGCTGGCTCATGAGATCAAGGTAGGTCTGGATGTCCGCCTCCGAACCGTCGGCCTGCCCGCACCACGACCACATGATCACGTTCACATCAGGATTGGCGTCGAGGTACGTGCGGGTGGCGCCGGCCCAGGCCGTGCGGTTGGGATTTCCCAGGTCGGAGGCGCCGGAGAACGGGCTGTCGTCGAGGTCCAGCGCCCCGTCAGTGCCGCCCTCATTCCAGGCATAGGCGGACCCGCCGTTGGGAGCGTTGGCGAAGCTGGCCAGCCCGGTCATGCCAGTGGTGATCTGGCTGCCATGAGAGGTATGGCCGTAGGCGATGTGCAGATCGCTCCTGGCGTGGTTGATCCATTCGAGCGGGACGTCAACGAGCTCAGTGCAGCGGTGGTCGATGATCATCGAGCCGGTGGCCGGCAACTGGTCGTCGGGCACAGCATCCTGCTCCTCGTTGTTGCCGTCTCCATTGTTGTCGCCGTCCCCGCTGGCGCACGACACACCTGGGATGAGGCTGAGCATCATGAGCGCCAAGAGGCCAAACCGGGCCAGTCCCTTCAACATGCACCTCCTTCAACGACGCCAGTCAATCTTAGTCGCCCGCAGGCGCACCGGCCATGCGTTTGAGACAAATATGTGAGGCGGGCACGCTCACACCAGCTGTCGCCGTGCCGGAGAACAGCGTCAGGGGCGCCCGGTGGCCGAAACGCGGCTGTGGCCCTGGTGCTGCAGGGTTAGCCGATCGTTATGGGTGGCAGGCAGATCGCCGGAATGGTACAGATGGCGCCGATGGTCGTAATGGCGATGGCAGCCAGCACCAACAGAGGAAGAATGACCTTGACCAGTCTGCTAAGCATAGAGTACACCCCCCTTACCCGATTCTGGAACCATGGGACATATTATACGGACGCGGACCGGCGACTGACAAGGCTGGCGTCCCGCCAGCTCAGCCGGCCCGGGCGACTTCCACCAGGCCGCTGTTGTACGTGAAGGAACCTCCCGGCGAGTGCTCCTCGCTGGTGAGGACATTGGCGCAGCCGGCGCGGTCCACTCCCCTGCTGTCCGGCGAATACCAGGCGCCGTGAGGGACATCCACCACCCCGGGCATGATGCGCTCGGTGACCCTGGCCTGTATGTCGATGGTCCCCCGGTCGTTGAACACCCGCACCATGTCGCCGTCCCTGATGCCGCGCACCCGGGCGTCCTCCGTGCTGATCATGACCGTGTGGGGCTGGAGCTCCCGCAGCCAGGGCACGTTCTCGAACTGGCTGAGGGCCCGCCTCTTGAGGTGGCTGGTGATCAGCGGCAGGGGGTACTTCTTCGCCAGCGGGTCCCCGGGACCGTCCCTGCCCTCCAGGTACTGCGGAACGGGCGTCAGCCCGGGGATGCCCAGATCGGCCCACTGCTGCGAGTAGATCTCGATCTTGCCCGAGGGCGTGGGGAAGGGGTTCCTGGCCGGGTCCTCTATCTGCTTGCGGAAGGCAACATACGGGATCAGCATGTTCAGACGGGAGACGCCCGTCTTCCGGACCCGCCGAGAGGCGTAGACCCCATTGGCCATGGCCCGGTCTTCCAGCATCTCCTCTTCACTCTTGGTGAGATAGCCCTGAACGTCCATCCTGCGGGCCAGGTCCGCGGCGATGCGCCACGGGGCCCGGGATTCCCCCCGGGGCTCGATGGCCCTGTTCACGGCACCAATGTACGCCGAACCTACGCCGTAGGTGACGTCATTGCGCTCCAGGTACGTGGCCACCGGCAGGATGATATCAGCGAACCTGGCCGTCGGTGTCATGAACTGCTCCTCGACTACCACGAACTCCAGCGACCGCAGCGCCTGCGCGATCTTGTTGCTGTTGGGGAACTGGACCAGGTAGTTGCACTGAGCGATGACCATGGCCTTGAAATCCGAATGGTAACCCCCGGCCTTGCCTTTGAGTATGGCATCCGCCAGCTTGGAGAAATGGACCCGGGGCTCCCGGTAGGAGAACGGACCCGGCTTGCGGGCATAGCCCTTCTCCACCGGATTGGGCACGCGTTCAATGCAGCTGACCATGGGGTTCATGGGGTAGGGGAAGCCGCCCATGATCGATTCCCAGGCCCTGGCCCCGGCGTCTCCCCCGTGGACACCCACGTTGCCGGTCATGGCCGCCAGGGCTATGGCCGCCCGGTGGTACTGCTCCCCGTTGCCGGTGCGCCCCGGCGCGATCCCGGTCATCAGGGCCGCCGGCTTGACCATGGCGTAGTCCTGCGCCAGGTGGACGATGGTGGCCGCCGGCACGCCGGTGATGGCCGCAGCCCACTCCGGGGTCTTGGGAACGCCGTCATCGTGCCCCAGCACATGGTCCCGGAACCTGTCGAACCCGACGGTGTACCTGTCCAGGAAGGCCTGGTTCTGGAGCTTCCCCTGGATCATGACAAAGGCCATGGCCAGCAGCATGGCGGTGTCCGTGCCCGGCCTGATCGGTATCCACTGGTTGGAGAAGGTGGCCGCGCTGTCCGTGAAACGGGGATCGACGCAGACGATCCTGGCGCCCGCTTCCTTGGCCCTGGCCAGGTACCAGCAGGTATTGGTGCCGTTGACGGCATCAGCCGGGTTCCACCCCCACATGATGATGAGCTTCGAGTTCACCAGGTCGTCGCGGGTGTTGCTGCAGAAGTACGTTCCGTAGGAGACCAGAGAGGCATATACGCCGGCATGGAAGGAGGTTATGCCCCAGGGAGACGTGAATCCGCCGAACAGGCCCAGGAGCCTCTCCAGGCTGCCGAAGTTGTTCAGAGTGCAGACGTCGCCCGTCATCTGGGCCAGCATGATCGAGGCCGGCCCGTAGGTATCCCTGACCCTCCTGAGCTCGCCGGCCGTCCTGTCCAGCGCCTCGTCCCAGGAGATGCGCTCGAACTTCCCTTCGCCCCGCGGCCCGACCCTCTTCAGCGGGTAGAGCAGCCGGTCCGGGGCGTAGACCCTCTGGCGATAGGCCCTGCCTCGCAGGCAGCCGCGAAGCTGGGGCTCCCGGCCGTCGTCCGTCTCAATGCGGGTGATCACGCCGTCCCTGACATGGACCTTCATGAGACAGGCGCCGCCACAGTGGCTGGCGCACACGGTGTTGACGATCTTCTCGCCCTTGTGCCTGAAACCCTTGCCGTCGCTCATCAATGCTTCTCGCCCCGGGCTAGATGGGCAGGGGCATGTTCTCCGGCTTCGGTTTGAACAGTACGGCCGGCGCTATCCTCTCATGGTATTTGAAGCCGACGGCGTGGCGCGTCTTGCCGTGCTTGGCCTCCATCTCCTCGAGGGGGCCGGCATCCAGCGCCCGCATCGGGCAACCGGCCACGCAGATGGGGAGCTTCTCCTCCGCCCAGCGGTCCAGGCAGAAGTCGCACTTCTGCATCCTGGGGTTCTTCTCTGCCCCGAACTGCGGGGCCTTGTACGGGCAGGCCTTGAGGCATTTGTCGCACTGGTCCCTCCCCAGGCAGAGACCACGGTCCACCAGCACGATGCCATCCTCTTCCCTCTTGGAAATGGCCTGCACCGGGCAGGCCTTCAGGCATACCGGCTGAGCGCAGTGGTAGCAGGCGCCGGCCATGAAGGCCACAAACGGGTGCGGGTACTGGCCCCGCTCGATGGCGGTCACCCGCATCCAGCTGGCCGGACCGGCCGGCACATCGTGCCAGTCCTTGCAGGCCACCACACAGGTGAAACAGCCCGTGCACCTGGTCTGGTCAAAATAGAATGCTAGCTGCAGTTGCCGCCTCCTTGCGCCTCAGGACGGCCCGGCCGTCGTCTCGCGGTCCAACCAGTCCAGGTGGTCCCGGTTCCCGGCCACTACCGGCAGGGCCACTACCTCGGGAACGGTGTAGCTGTGCACCTTCTTCACCAGCTCCACAATCTCGGGCACCAGGGCCGCCCGCGTCTTGATGATCAACAGTGATTCCCGGGCCGAGTCCAGCTTCCCCTGCCACCAGAACCGGGAAACGACCCCCGGGACAACGCTGACGCAGGCCGCTTTCCTCTGCTCCAGCAGGGTGTCGGCGATCTTCCCGGATTCCTCCTCGCTGGAGGCCGTCACCAGCACCACCACCTGGCCGGAGCCGCTGGTCACGCCGCTTTGCCTGACCCGGCGGGCCGGGCCCGCCGCTCCCTGGGTTTGTGCGCCCTGACGGTGACACTGAGGAACCTGTGCTTCTGGCCGTCTTCGACCGTCTCCACGTAGAAGTCCCTCTCCGCCGTCACCTCGACCTTGCCGAACCCGGCATCCGCCATTTTCCCCAGGTAGTCTCTCCTCTCCAGAGCGCCGGCGATGCAGGCCGACCAGGCATCCATGTCGTTCCTCAGGGCCGCAGGGACCGGCTTCTCAGAGACAATGTCCGAAACGGTGAGGCGTCCGCCCGGCTTGAGCACGCGGTGCGCCTCGCGGAACACCCGGTCCTTGTCCGTGGAAAGGTTGATGACACAGTTGCTGATGATGGTGTCCACCGAGCTATCGTCGACGGGCAGCTTCTCGATCTCGCCCAGGCGGAACTCCACGTTGCGGAACCCGTTGGCCCGCGCCAGCCGCTTGGCCCGGGTCACCATCTCCTTCGTCATGTCGACTCCGATGACCTTGCCCTTCGGGCCCACCTTGCCGGCAGCGATGAAGACGTCGATGCCAGCCCCTGAGCCGAGGTCAAGGACTACCTCTCCCTTCTTCAGGCTGGCCACGGCCGTCGGGCTGCCGCAGCCCAGGCCCATGATGGCCTCTTTCGGGATACGCTCCAGGTCGGCCTTCGAGTAACCTACTGCCTCAGCCTGAGACAGGGTGCTCTCGCCGCTTCAAGAGCAGGAGCAGGAGCAGTCCTCCTCGCTGGTGGCCATCTCGGCGTATCTCTCTCTGACGCCCTCCTTGATCTTCGCCTTCCTCATCGATCACCTCTCCGTTCCGCGTTCGCATCGCCCGTTCCCGACAGGGCGATGGACCTCTCCAGCCGGCCGCCCGTCCGCCTGTCAGGGCCGTACTCCGTAAATCATAGCTCATAGCCCGCGCCCATTCAAAATGCGGCCGCGGAGATCATCTTCGCCCGCGTCTCGACACGGGGCATCACCAGCCACCGTGGCCGAACCGGCAGCACGGTTGGATGCCAACGAAGCCATCTATCCCACCGGCAGCGGTCCGGCGACAGAGGAAGGGAAGGGGGACTCTGCGTTGCAGCAGGCAACATGGTGCCCCGGGGATATCTGCCTCAGCTCCTGCTTCTCCGAGCATCGGCCGAGTACCTTCCGGCACGCAGCAGAGTAGGGACATCCGCCGTAAGACGGCCAGTCACCGGGCTCGCTTCGGCGCTCCTCGCAGCAGCCGGTGCTGGTCCCCGGGTCGAAGAGATAGAACTCACCAAGAAGCGATCTCGTGTATGGGTGTGAGGCCCGCTCAAATATGTCCTCGCGCGTCCCGCGTTCGACAATCGTGCCTTGATACATGATCATAACCCTGTCGCACATGAGCCTGATCACATCCAGATCATGGGCGATGTAGACCAGGGCGAAGTTGAACTCCTGCTGCATTTGTCTGATGATGGTCAGCACCTGCGCCTGCACCGAGACGTCCAGCATTGAGGTCGGCTCATCGACGATGAGCACTTTCGGCCGCAGCGCCAGGACCCTGGCCAGGACCACCCTCTGGACCTGCCCCCCACTCAGCTCCCAGGAGTACCTGTTCAGATGCTCCGGCTGAAGGCCCACCATGTCCGCCAGACCGCTTATCAGCCTTCTCTCCTCGACGCTGCGCGGGGAGGCGATGTGGTTTACCCTGAGCACCTCTGCAATGCAATCATGGATCTTCATTCTCGGGTTCAGGGAGGACTCCGGGTTCTGGAACATGATCTGGATGTTCTTCCGGCAACGCTGCAGTTCCACACCACGCAGGCCGGTGATATCCTGCCCGTCAACGATGATTCGCCCGGAGTCGGATTTCAGCAGCTTGAGTATCATCTTGGCCAGCGTGGTCTTCCCACAGCCGCTTTCACCAACAATGCCGAGCGTCTCCCTAGCCATGACGGCGAAGGAGACATCGCGAACCACCGTTCTGTATTTCCTGCGGGCCAGACCAGCCCTGTAGGTCTTTGTCAGGTTCGTGACCTCAAGCAATCCTCAGACACCTCACTTCATGATCGCTGTTGACGAACACCGTCTCAGGATGAGCCTCACGGCATCCCTGGACTGCCTTTGGGCAGCGGTCGTAGAACCGGCAGTGCGGGGGCAGGTCAATCAGGCTGCATGTGCTTCCCTTCAGCACGTGGAGTCCCCTGTCCGGCTGGGAGTCAATGAGGGCCTGGAGGTACGGATGTCGGGGATGGCCGAAGACCTCGTCAAACGGTCCCCTCTCCACTATCTCCCCAGCGTACATTACGGCGATGCTGTCGCATATCCTCGAGGCGAATCTCAGATCATGAGTTATCACGAGTGCGGAGCTGCTCGTCGCCTCCATGAACCTCTCCAGCGTGGCTATCACGTGACCGCGCACCAGCGCGTCCAGGCCCTTCGTTGGCTCGTCGGCAATCAGCAGGGATGGTCTTCCGCTCATACCCATGGCAGCCAGGACCCTCTGCTTCATGCCTCCACTCAGTTGCAGCGGATAGCTCCTCATGCAGAACTCGGGATCGGTGAACCGGAGGGACCTCAGGAGGTCAAGGCAAGCATCCCGGCGCTCCCGGCGCGGCAATTTCCTATTGATCTTCACCGATTCCATGATCTGCGTTCCGTTCCTCAAGACCGGGTTCAGGGCTTCAGCCGGGTTCTGGCAGATGAATGCGATCAGCTGTCCCCTGATCTTTCTCACCTCGCTCTGGGGCAGGGCGAGTATGTCAGTCCCCTGAAAGAGAATCCTCCCTGACATGCGTGCACTGGCCGGCAGCAGCCTCAGGACCGACTGCCCCAGCACCGACTTGCCGCACCCGGTCTCTCCGATCAGCCCCAGGACCTGGCCCTTACCGATCGTGAGGTTGGCATGACAGACCGCATTCACCTTTCCGTCCCGGCTCTCGAAGTGCACGTTGAGGTCAACGAGGTCCAGTACCGGTTCCACACCACGCGCCATCAGAGCACCACGTTCTCTCTCTGCGGGTTGAACCACTCGCGCAGCTCATCGCCAAAGACGTTCATGACCACCGCGTACAGGACAAGGACCGCGGCTGGACAGAAGACCATCCAGAACGCCCTGGTGAGGTAGGTGACCCCATCATTGATCATCAGCCCGATCTCGGCAGTCGGGGGCTGAACACCGAAGCCCAGGAAGCCCAACCCCGAAATCGCCAGGACCGTGTGCCCGATCATCAGCGTGAAGATGGGTATGACCGGCCCGACCACATTGGGCAGTATGTGACGAGAGAGGATGCGGGCGTTGGATGCGCCGATGGCCCGGCATCCCTGGATGTAGTCGCTTTCCTTCAAGGTGATGACTTCGCTCCTTATCAACCGGGCGTAGGTTACCCATTCCACCACCACCAGGGCCAGCACCAGGGTCCTGATTCCCGTCCCCAGCATGGCTATCAGACAGAGCGATGCTATCAGGCTGGGGAAGGACATCACGACGTTCTGGACCAGCACGTACACCCTGTCCACCACGCCGCCGTAGTAGCCGGCGACCGAGCCGACCACCGCCCCCAGGCAGATACAGATCACCTGGATGGAGAGTGCCAGGCCCAGCGACAGCCTGAGGCCGTTGAAGCTCCTTTCCAGCAGATCGCGTCCCAGGTTGTCTGTGCCAAACCAGTGCCGGGAGCTCGGGGCGCGCAGCACGTCGTTCATGTCCAGATCATTGCCGTGAGGGAAGATGCATGACGAGAACACCACCGGGACCAGCAGGGCCAGGAACACCACGCTCACCGCGATGAGCCTGTTCCGGTTAGTTCTCATTGGCCGCCAGTCTCACCCGGGGATCGATCAGCGCGTACAGCATGTCAATAAGCAGGTTGATGGCAATCACCATGAGGCCCATCAGGAACACGAATCCGATGATCACCGGGAAGTCCTTCATCTTGATGGCCGTGATCAGATAGTTGCCCAGTCCCGGGAGGCCAAATATGTTTTCGATGATCACGCTGCCCCCCAGCAGGCTCACCGCGTTCATGCCGCTCAGGGTGATGATGGGGAGCGAGACGTTCTTGAGGACGTGCCGTGTCAGTATGGCGCCCTCTGTGAGCCCTTTGGCCCTGGCGGTGACGACGTACGGGCTGCCGAGGTTGTCCATCATGCTGGACTTGGTCATCCTGACAATCGTCCCCGAGTAGCCTATGCCGAGGACCGTCCCGGGCAGGATCAGGCTCCAGGCGCCGTCGTAGCCGAAGGACGGAAACAGCTTGAGCTCGATGGCAAATACCCACATGAAGAGAAGCCCCAGGCAGAAGCTCGGCACAGACATGTTGACCACAACCAGGTGTCGCACTATCTGGTCCAGGAGCCTGTTGTGGTACCGGGCCGACAGGGCCCCGAGGGCCACGCCGACTGTCAGGGCCAGGACCGTGGCATAAAGCATCAGGCCAAAGGTGCACCACATCCTGTCAGTGAACTCCTGAAGCACCGGAAGGCCCGTCTTGAAAGACTGCCCCAGGTCCCCCTTCAGGGCGCCGGTCAGCCAGTCTCCGAACTGGGCGAAGAAGCTCTGGTTGGTCCCCAGTCTCTCGGCATACGCCTCCACCGTCTGCTGGTTCAACCCGCCCGTGGGGTTCCGGTAGTGCAGCAGCATGGCCGCGGGATTGCCCGGCGAGAAGTACATCACGCTGAAGGAGATCAAGCCAATCAGGAGCGCTAGCACAACGCTCACGGCGATCCTCCTGACTGCAGCCAATACGATCATGGGCTAACTCCCGGAAGCGCGCAGTAACCAACCTCTGCAGGGCGAGGCCTCGGGGCCTGGATCGATTCCGGGCCCTGAGGCCGCCTGCCAGTTCTCCAGTCCTACTTGATCGTGGCTTCGGACAGGTCAACCTTCTCGGTAGACGGGTTGAAGATCAGGCCCGAGATGTTCTTCGTGTGGATGAACACCCTGGGCTGAACGTAGAGGCCCGTCCCGGGGAAGAAGGCGTACTCCTCGGCCCAGATCTTGTCGAATGTCTCCTGAAGCACGTTCTTATCCGTGGTCGTGAGCATCGTCTTCAAATAGCCGTCGAAGTTGTCGCTCACGGCGAAGCAGATGCCGAAGTCGTCGTAGTCGTCGCTGGAGCCGCGCCAGCTCATATACGTCTGCGGCGTGACCAGCCAGGGATGGGTATATGAGATGTCGAACTCACCGGCCGATGCGCGGCTGCCAAAGGCCGACATGTCCAGTACCTCGAGCTCGGTGTCAATACCCACCTGGAGCAGGCATTGCTTGACGAACACTGCCATGGACCGGGAAGACTCCCCGCTTTCCACTATGAAGCTCAGCTTGACCGCCTTGCCGTCCTTCTCCACCACACCGTCGCCGTTGGAGTCAACGTATCCGCCGGCCTGCAGCGCTGCCTTCGCCCGGGCGACATCATAGCTGTATGGGGTCTCCTTCAAGGGAGCATAGTTGACAGACCGGGGCATGAAGTCTCCGCTGGCTTTCCCCACACCAAAGGCTATCTCCTCGGCAATCGTTTCCCTGTCGATGGCGTAGGTGACGGCCTTCCGGAGATTGATGTCGGTCATGGCGCCGTCCTTGTAGTTGTACACGTAGGTGGAAACGAGGCCGAGGTCCTGCTGAAGGTCAACGGCGAAGTCTTCGCCGTCGATGAATTCCGCCACGGTGGCATACGGAAGCGCGCAGTAGTGCTCCGACACCCCCAGGGCATCTACTTCGCCGCTCTTCAGGGCCAGGGCCCTCGCGTTCTCATCCGGGATCACCAGCCATTTCACCCCGGCGATCTTGGGCTTCTTGTCGGTGTTCCAATAGGCCTCGTTGGTCTTAAGGGTCGCGCTCTGTTCGAGCTCATAGTCCTCCAGGATGAAGGGGCCCGTGCCCGTCCAGTTCACCACACTCCCCTTGTCATCCAGCGAACCGGGAAGCGAGACGTAGATGCGGGTCAGCTCGATGGGAAGGTTCCCGTACCCTTCTGTCATCTTGACCTTCAGGGTCGTGCCATCCACAACGTTGATGGAATCAAGATAGTACATATAGCTCCCGTCCCGGAAGGGAGCCCAGGCCTCCAGCGAGTACTTGACTATGTCCGCCGTCAGAGGGGTGCCGTCGGAGAACTCCACGTCCTCCGCCACCTTCAGCGTGTAGTCGCTGCAGTCCGCGTTGGTCTCCCATGATTCGATGATATTCGGTATCACCTCCATCTTGGTGTTCAGGTTGGTCATGGTGTCGAAGACCATGGATTGCCCCTCTGTCCCGCTGCCCTGTTTGAAATCGCTGAGGGCACCCAGTACCAGGAGATTGTCCCCCGAATCGCCGTTCTTGCTGCCGCACCCCGCCACAACCATAGCTATGATCACAGCGACCAATAGCAGGCAGACCGGTTTTCTTTTCAGACCCTTCACTCGATTCCTCCCTGTATTATCACTCTGGTTGATGTCTCGGGTTTCCTCCATGCCGGGATCGACTCTGTCTGTGCTTGTTCCTCCTTCCGGCCCGTCACCAATACTCCCCTCCTCCCGCGCTGGCCCGGATCGTGATGAAGCGGTCCGATCCAGGCCCTCGTCTAGGAGTTCTGATAGCCCTCCGCATACTGCGATCTAATCAGGCTGGAATAGGCCCCGCTGTGCTTGATCATGTCCTGATGCCGTCCAACCTGCGCCACCCGGCCGTCTTCCAGGACCACGATCTTGTCCGCCGTCAGTATCGTCGAGAGCCGGTGAGCTATCAGAAGGGTGGTACGGTCCGTCCTCAGGTTGGCCATGGCCTGCCTCAGCTCCTCTTCATTCTTCGTATCCAGGCTCGACACGGCCTCGTCCATCAGCAGGATCGGCGCGTTCCTCAGGAGGGCCCTGGCGATGGCGATCCTCTGCCGTTGCCCGCCGGACAGCTGCACACCCCTCTCACCGACGACGGTGTTGTAGCCATCTGGCAGGCTGACGATGAAATCGTGGATCCTGGCGTTCACCGCCGCCTGAATGACCTCCTCATCCCTGGCGTCGGGACAACCGAGCCGGATGTTGTCGATTATGGAGCAGTTGAACAGGTAGACATCCTGGGGCACCACGGCGATGCGGTCCCGCAGATCCACCTGCCGGAGATCCCTGACGTCCTGGCCGCCCACCCGAATGCACCCGCCCGTTGGGTCCCAGAAACGCAGCAGCAGGTTCGAGCACGTTGATTTCCCCGCGCCCGAACGCCCCACCAGGGCCACGGTCTCTCCCGGAGACACCTGGAAGGACACATCCCGGAGGACCAGCGGCAGGCCGTCCCGATAGCGGAAATCCACATGCTCGAAGGAGACATCCACGGTCTGCGATATCTCCCTGCTGGTGTCCACGAGGTCTCTCACCGTCTCCGGCGTTTCCAGGACCGCGAATACCCGGTCCGTGGATGACTGCATGATGCCGAAGTTCCGGGCGATGTTCCCCAGGGCTTGCACGGGGGTGAAGACATATATGGAAAGGATGATGGCCACGGCATACCATTCCCGGCCCATGCTTCCGCTCAGGACCAGGTACACCGAAAGGCACGTGACGCTCAGCAGCCCGGCGGCCATGACGGAGTTGAGCAGGCCGCCTTCGATTCCGTGCCGGCTGCCGTATTTGACCTGAATAGAAGTGAGGGCCCTGTTGGCGGCCTTCATCTTCCTCAGGTACCAGGACTCGTAGCCGAAGGACAGTATCTCCCTTATGCCCTGGATTCCGTCCACCACCTCGGCGTTCACCGCCGCCAGGTTCTCACGAATGACTCTGCCGTCCCGGTCGGCCGCGTTCTTGAACCAGAAGGGGACGGTGATGGTCAACGCGATCCACGGAAGCAGGACCAGGGCCAGCAGAGGATGGATCAGCACCGCGATCACCGCCAGGACCGCCACGGGGACCACCACGGCAATGATGGCCGCCCCGTACGTGTGAGCATAGAACCACTCCAGGGTCTCCACGTCCGCCATGAGCGTCGATGACAGGTCGCCGGTGCGCTTGTTCATGAGGTAGGCCGGGGCCACCCTCTCGATCGCGCGATAGAGCTTGACCCGGAGCTGCGCCAGTATTCCGTAGGCCGCCTTGTGGGCATACCACATCTCCGCATAGCCCATCAGTGCCCTCAACAGGACCAGAACCGCCAGGACCCACACTCCCCGCCGGATACGGTCCGGCTCTGCGCCGGTGAAGGCCAGGCTGACGAGGTAGGCCCCCACCGCCGAGCCGGCAATGGCAATGCCCTGGTGAATGATGCCGGTCACAATGCCCAGCGCAATGGAGCTCCACACCGACCTCAGTGACGGGAGCAGTTTCAGAAACACCCTCAGGCTCTTGACCACGTTCATGGCCGGTCCGCCCCCACGGCCTGCTGCGCCTTCATCAAGGACATGAAGGCGCCGTTCCTGCCGGTCAGATCCCGCGCTGTTCCGCGCTCAACAACGCGCTCGTTGTCCAGCACGATGATCTCATCGGCGTTCACGACGGTGGACAGCCTGTGGGCAATCACGATGGTGGTCCTGTCCTTCATCAGCCTTTCCAGGCCTTCCTGGATCATGACCTCACTGGCAGCGTCCACACTTGACGTGGCCTCGTCCAGTATCAGAATCGGCGCATTCTTCAGCATGGCGCGGGCAATCGCGATCCTCTGCCGCTCGCCCCCGGAGAGGCGGACGCCTCTTTCTCCAACCACCGTCCGGTATCCGTCGGGCAACCTGGCGATGAACTCGTGCGCATTGGCCAGCCTGCAGCAGGCCTCGACCTCCTCCTGCGTGGCCTGGACCCTGGCCACCCGGACATTGTCTTCGACCGTTCCGTAGAACAGATACGTCTCCTGAAATACCACCGCCATCATCTTCCTCAGCTCGGCTACAGGAACGGAGCTGATGTCGCTCTGGTTGATCAGGATCTTCCCCTTCTGCGGATCAAAGAACCTCAGCAGCAGACTCACCACCGTCGACTTGCCGGCGCCCGATTTCCCCACCAGAGCCACAGTGGTCCCCGCCGGGACATGGATGTCGATGTCCGTCAGCGCCGGCCTCTCACCGCCGCTGTAGGCGAAACTGACCCCAGCGAAGGCAATCGACGGCAGTCTCCCTTCTCCGCACTCCAGGCGACCCCTGCCCTTGTCCTCGACTCCGCCCTTCGTATCCAGGAAGCCGTAGATCTTCTCTGCCGCCGACAGGCCCAGGAACGATCTGTGCCAGAACTCGCTCAGCTCCGTGATGGGGCGGAAGCACTCCGTGGAGAGAAACAGGATCACGGGCAGGGCCGACATCGGCAGGAGCCCCATGCTCATTCGCAAGGCGCCCACGCCGATCGCCAGGGCAGTCCCGGCGCCCGCGGCCAGCCCGACGAGGGCCGAGCTTATCAGGGACACATTGAGCTTCTTCATGGTGTTGACGTACAGCCTCTGGGCATCCCCTTCCAGCTCACGCCCCTTAGCGTCACTGGCATTGAAAGCCTTGAGCGTCGTTACTCCCTGCATGGCATCCACGAACTGGGCGTTCATGTTGCCGTACGATTCCCAGTGCCCGTGACCGATCCGGTTCATGATCCGGTCCCAGAACATCGGGGTCAGTATGCAGACCATGACCGCCGCGAAGACGACGGCCCCGACCACGACATCCAGTGTCAGCATGTAGCCGATGATGCAGAGCAGTCCGACCGCGGTGACGATGACCTGAGGCACGTAGTCGACCAGGAACACCTCCAGGGCCTCCACGCCGTCAATGAAATTCGATTGTATCTTCCCGGTCCTTCCCTCCTCCATGTAGCCAGGGCCCAGGCGGAAGAAGTGATGGAACAGATTCACCCGCAATGCCTCCTTTATTCGAGAAGCCGCCAGTTTCCCGTAGATCTCCCGAATCCAAAGCAGCAGTGCTCTCACCACCACCAGGGCCAGGATTCCCACTATCAGCGGGATGAATGCCCCCCAGCGCAGGTCGGTGAAGACGTAGCTCACGCCTCTCGCCAGCAGGAGTGCCTGCGTCACATACGTGGCCGTGATGAGCACCCCCAGCATCGACTTCGTGAGAAGTGATCCCCTCGCCCCCCTGGTGACAGCCAGCAGTCGCAACAGCATTTC
>CALMBS010000503.1 GCA_937860285.1 uncultured Chloroflexota bacterium | reverse complement strand
ATCAAGAATGTCGCCCGTATCTCGAACCTTGATCGGCATGGCGGATGATCCTCCTTCAGCCATTGGAGATTCGTGCTACAACATTTGTGCGAATCATACGACTCGATTTGAGGGGGAGTCAAAACCTCGCTCACGCTGCGCATGCAGCCCAACCGTGCTGCCGTCCAGGGTTTGGGGATGACACACACTAGTCTGGCCACGCCAATTGGATTGGAGACGTCCACATGCGGTATCATAGATTCTGGGTTAATGTGTGGGAAACCCTCGGTTTGCCGCTGCAATGAAGGTCAGAGGCTGTCTGCGACACCTGGCATGGTCAGGAACAGTCCATCAAGTGACCCGAACAGGCTTGTCATTGTCAACGCAGGATGCATCGCACACCGACATTCGAAGTAGTTAGGAGGCAAGTAGCATGGTAGGTATCGTTTCGTTTGGGGCGTATGTGCCCCGGTACCGTCTGAACCGCAAGACGCTCACCGCGGCCATGGGCTGGTTTGCCGGAACAGGTGTTGCCGGCGAGAAGGCCGTGGCCAACTATGATGAAGACAGCGTCACCATGGCGGTAGCGGCAGGGTTTGATTCCCTGAAGGGAGTCAAGAAGGAGACACTGGAGGCCCTTTATATGGCCACGACGACCGCCCCCTACCGGGAGCGCCAGGACGCCGGCATCGTGGCCGCTGCCCTCGATCTGAAGGGCGATGTCAGAACGGCCGACTTCACGGATTCCTCCAAGGCCGGAACCGCCGCCCTCATCGCCGGCTGCGATGCGGTCAAGGGCGCATCGGCCAAGAGCGTGATGGTCTGCGCCTCTGACTGCCGGGTGGCCAAGCCGGGCAGCTTCGAAGAAGGGAACTACGGCGACGGAGCCGCCGCGTTCGTGATCGGCGACAGCCAGGTGATCGCGGCGCTGGGCGGCAACTATTCCGTGTCGCGCGACTTCACCGACCGGTGGAGAGCCGAGGATGACCGGTTCGTGCATACGGCGGAAGACAGATGGATCCGCGATGAAGGCTACACCAAGTTCCCCGCCGAGGCGATCCAGGGGCTGTTCAAGAAGTACAACCTGAGCGCCAAGGACTTCGCCAAGGTAATCATTCCTTGCCTCTACGTCAGAGAGCATGGCGCCATAGGCAAGAGCTGCGGTTTCAAACCGGAGCAGATTCAGCCCGAGATACTCACCACCGTGGGCGATTCCGGCGCTGCTCACTCACTGATGATGCTCGTCGCCGCGCTGGAGCAGGCCAAGCCGGGAGACAAGATCCTGGTGGCGAGCTACGGCAACGGCGCCGATGCGGTGTTCTTCGAGGTGACCCCCGAGATCACGAAGCTGGCCGAGAGGCGCGGGATGAAGAAGCATCTGGCCCTGAAGAAGGACCTGCCGAGCTACGAGAGATTCCTGGCGTTCCGTGACAATCTCCTCACCGAGCAGGGGCTTCGCGGGGAGAACGGGCCGACGCTGGTGACCCTCCTGTGGAGAGACCGGAAGGAGATTACGGCGCTCTACGGGTCGAAGTGCCGGAAGTGCGGCACGCCCCAGTACCCCAGGCAGCGCATCTGCGTCAACCCGGACTGCGGAGCTACCGACCAGATGGACGAGTACTGCTTCGCCGACAAGAAGGCCCGCCTGATCAGCTACACCGCCGACAGCCTGGCTTTCAGCGTCAGCCCGCCGGAGATGTACGGGGTCATCGACTGGGAGGGCGGAGGCAGGTTCCTCCTGGACATCACCGATTCCGAACCGGAGTCGCTCAAGATAGATATGCCGGTGGAGATGACCTTCCGCAGGCGGTATGCGGACAAGGCCCATGGCATAATGGGCTACTTCTGGAAGGTCAAGCCGGTAGCGGCGTGATTTCTGAAGTGTGTCGTACTGAGAGTTATAGGAAGCGACAAACAGAGATGGAGGCAAAATGGCGGAAGGCATAAGAGACAAAGTTGCCATCATTGGCATGGGCTGCACCAAGTTCGGTGAGCTCTGGGACAAGAGTCCTGAGGACCTCATGGTGGACGCATTCACCGAGGCCATTCAGGATGCCGGGATTGAGAAGAAAGACATCCAGGCGGCCTGGCAGGGCGGGCCTGAGATGACTGAGGTGAGCACGGGACACAGCGCCATTCCCCTGTCCACCGCATTGAAGCTCCAGTACATTCCGACCACCAAGGTGGAGAACATGTGCGCCGGCGGGTCCGAGGCGCTGAGAGCGGCCACCTATGGCGTGGCCTCCGGGGCCTGTGACATAGCTCTGGCGCTGGGCATAGAGAAACTGAAGGACACCGGCTACGGCGGCCTGCCCGAGTTCTCTCACGTAGTGGCCGTGGGAACGAAGCTCAGAGTGGTCATGGCCAACAACACGACGCCGGGAATGTTCGCCATGATGGCCACCAGATACTTCTCGCACTACGGACTCACTCCCGAAGAGGGCAAGAGGACCCTGGCCAAGATCTCGGTGAAGAGCCACCACA
>CALMBS010000502.1 GCA_937860285.1 uncultured Chloroflexota bacterium | reverse complement strand
CCACGCTGTGCAGGAACAGCCCGGCGTCCTCGAAGACCGGCGTGTCTATGCGCTGGTAACCGTACAGCCGGCACAGCCGGGCGGCCTGGTCGGTGATCCACTTCCAGTAGCCCTGCTCCGCCGGCAGGATGTCTTTGGTCCCTCTGGGGGCCTTGAACAAGGTCGTCCTCCTCGCTCCTGCAAGAATATATTCGGCGGAGGGGCAAGTCAAGGAAGGGGCGGCACCGGTGCCACGAAACCCCTGGTGCCGGCCGCCCTCGAGGGGCGTTTGAAATCGGCCTCTTCCTTCTGATATCCTGTTGGTGGTCTGCCCGGGAGCGGGCGGCGCCCGGCTTTCGCCGGGGGCGACTCACAGGCTACAAGGGTGTTGTAGAGACATAGGGGGCAACTTGGATTTCGAGCTTACCGAAGATCAGAAGATGCTGCGCAAGACGGCCCGGGACTTCCTAACCAACGAGTGCACCAAGGCCTACGTCCGGGAGATGGAGCTGGACCAGAAGGGTTACTCGCCCGAGATGTGGCACAAGATGGCCGACCTGGGATGGATGGGGTTGCCGTTCCCCGAGCAGTGCGGCGGGTGGGGCGGGAGCTACCTCGATCTGGCCGTGCTGATGGAGGAGATGGGGCGGGCCTGCCTGCCCGGCCCGTTCATGGCCAGCGTGGTGCTGGGCGGACTGACCATCCTTGAGGCCGGGAGCGCCGCCCAGAAGGAGCAGTACCTGGCCGCCATAGCCGGCGGCGAGGTCTTCACCCTGGCCCTCACCGAGCCCGATGGCCGGTACGACGCTGCCTCGATCAAGACCGTGGCCAGGGCCCAGGGCGACGACTATGTGATTACCGGCACCAAGTTCTATGTCCCCGACGCCCACGTGGCGGACCACCTGGTGGTCGTGGCCCGGACCGGCGAGGGTTCGGGTGAGGGAGGTCTGAGCCTCTTCGTCGTGGACGCCCCCAGCCCGGGACTCACGTGCCACCTGCTCAAGACCATTGCCGCCGACAGGCAGTGCGAGGTCGTCTTCGAGAATGTCCGGGTGCCCCGCGCCAACCTGCTGGGGAAGCTCAACCACGGCTGGCCCGTGGTCCGCAGAACGCTGCAGCTGGCGGCGGTGGCCAAGTGCGCCGAAATGGTCGGCGCGGCCCAGCAGGTGCTGGAGATGAGCACGTCCTACGCCAAGGAAAGGGTGCAGTTCGACAAGAAGATCGGCAGCTTCCAGGCCATCCAGCACCACTGCGCCAACATGCTGGTCGACCTCGACGGCATGCGCATGCTCACCTACGAAGCCGCGTGGCTGCTCAGCGCCGGCCTGCCGGCGGACAAGGTGGCGGCCATGGCCAAGGCCTGGGTCAGCGAGGCCGTCGTGAGGGTGGCCAAGCTGGGCCACCAGGTCCACGGGGGCGTAGGCTACACCATCGACCACGATCTGCAGCTGTACTATCGCCGAGGCCGGGCCGCGGCCTCCTTGTTCGGTGATGCCAACTACCAGCGGGAGATGATCGCTTCGCAGCTGGGTCTCTGAGGCAGACCATGGAACAGTGCGTCTTCTGCGACATCGTGGCCGGCAAGATACCGGCCACCATC
>CALMBS010000501.1 GCA_937860285.1 uncultured Chloroflexota bacterium | reverse complement strand
TGACAGACGTGTGGCTTTCGAGAAGGACTGCTGGTGTCATCGTGCCGCCTCCGCGCCGCGCCAGGGGGACTGGCGACGCACCACCTCCTCCCCATCCAGGTGATACTCCTGATTATAGCACCGCACTCCCACACCCCTGCTTTACTTCTGCTTTACCGTCGCTGTGCTACTGTTGGCACTGTCCTTCGGAGGCCCCGGGACACAGCGGTCGGGGCCGGCGGGAGGCAGAGGGAAACGCGAAGATGAACGAGGTTGGGCCGATCGGCAGGAAGCTCACGACAGCACTCCTGGGAGCAGTCCTGGCGCTAGCCCTCGTGGGCTGCCTCGGCTGCCAGGCCACAGCCGCGGAGGCGAGTACCATCATCACCCTCGAAGGCGACGCTATCAGCGTCGACGGCAGAGGGGCCACGGTCGAAGGCAATATCGTGGTCATCTGGTCTGCCGGCACCTACATCACCAGCGGCACCCTGGACGATGGACAGGTACTGGTGAACACCGGGGCCGCCGAGACGGTCAAACTGGTGCTCAGCGGAGCCAGCATCTCCTGCTCCACCAGCGCCCCCATCTATGTGATCAACGCTGAAGAGACCGTGATCACCCTGGCGGAGGGCACCGAGAACTCCGTCACCGACAACGATGCCTATGTGTTCGCCGACATCACCAAGAGCGAGCCCAGCGCCGCCATCTTCAGCAAGGATGACCTTACCATCGAGGGCCCGGGTGCGCTGACCGTCAGCGCCAACTACAAGAATGGCATCCAGGGCAAGGACGACCTGCAGATCACCGGCGGCCGCATCACCGTGACCGCGGTGGAAGACGCCGTCAAGGGGAAGGACTCCGTCGTCGTCGCCGGTGGCGACATCACCGTGACGGCCGGAGACGACGGCCTGCAGTCCAACAACGATGCGGACGATGGAAAGGGATACGTCTGCATCGAGGCCGGCACACTGGATATCACCGCCGCGGCCAGCGGCATCCAGGCCGAGACCGCCCTGACCGTCAACGGAGGCACTGTCAGCATAGACTCCGACGATGACGCGCTCCATTCGAACGGCAGCCTGATCATCAACGGCGGGGACATCGTCCTGGCCTCCGGGGACGGCGCCCTGCATGCGGACGGCTCCGTGGAGGTCAACGGCGTGGTGGTGCATGTTACCAGGTGCTCCAAGACCATCGAGAGCGCATCGGTCACCATGAACAATGGCGATGTGGTCCTCGCAGCCGGTACGTCAGGCACGGGAGCCGCTGCGTAGGACGGGGCAGGAGACGGGTCAGATGGCTGTTCAGTTCTACGCCACCGCCAGCGCCCGGAGGCGCGATCTCCCCCGGAGGCTGGAGCGCAAGTTCTACCTGCCGCCCGCCAGGGTGGACCTGGCCTGCGGGCTGCTGCGGCACACCTGCCTCATGGACCGCGACTATGCCTCCGAGCAGATCAACAGCCTGTACTTCGACACCCCGGACCTGGACCAGCACGAGAGGTCCTGTTCCGGGGACTTCCGCAAGGACAAGATACGCATCCGCTGGTACGGCCGGGACGGGGAGCCGGAGGCGATGCGAGCGGCCTTCCTGGAGCTCAAATCCAGGGAGGGGTTTGCCAGCACCAAGCAGCGTCTCGAGATCCAGGTGCCTGCCGAGGACCTGACTCCGGCGCAGCTCGGCAAAGGCATCGTCCCTCCGTCATTGCTCGCTGACACCATGGCCAGCTTCGGGCATTTCCTGAGCGACCCCATCATCCCGGTGGTCAGGATCTCCTACTGGCGCTACCGGTTCGTGGAGATCATGACCGGCCAGCGGGTATCGCTCGACTGCCACATACGGTCCACCATGGTCATGATAGCGGCCGGGTGGTGCAACGGCGAGAAGGAGTTGGAGATCCCCGGCGCCGTTCTCGAGATCAAGGGAGACGGCGTAGAGCTGCCGGACACACTGAGACGAATGAAGATGCTGGACCTCGACTGGGGCCGGTTCTCCAAGTACTCGGCCTGCATCGATTCGCATATCGAGACCGTCGGCACCGTGGGGCGCCTGTCGCCCGCCGGGAGACTGGTCTGGGTATAGATAGGAGACGCAAATGTGGGAAGAGATCACCAGCCTGTTTCAGGCTCCTCTGGGCACCTGGGAGGCAGTGGTACGCATCGGGGCGTCACTGGTATTCTCGGTGATCGCCTACCTGCTCTACCAGATGTTCTACGGTTCGAGGCACATCGGCGCGGGCGTGCACCGCACGTTCCTCATCGGCGGCCCGGCCGTCACCATGCTGTTCGTGATCATCCAGACCTCCGTCCCGCTGGGCCTCGGGCTCCTGGGGGCACTCTCCTTCGTCCGGTTCCGGACGCCGATAAAGGACCCGGCGGAGATCGGGTTCCTCCTGCTGCTGATCGCCGCATCGATCGGCGCGGCCACCGGCAACCTGGTGGCGGTGGCCATCCTGTTCGCCGTGGTGTTCGTAACGCTGGCGGCGCAGCGGCTGGTAAGCCACCGGTTCACCCTGTTCGGCCGGGGACACCTGATGATCTCCGTGGACCAGCCGTCCTACGCCGGGCTGCAGAAGGACCTGACGGCCTTCCTGGAGGGGCGGCTCCGCGGCCTGACCCTGGAGACCATGTCCAGGCTGGACGACCGCGTCAGCCTCCACTACCAGTACCGGCGGCAGTCGGACTTCGACTGGGCCGCCTTCAACTCCGATCTCAACCGGTTGGCCGGAGCGGCCAGGGTAGAGGTCTTCGTTGGGTAATGGGCAAGAAGCTTCGTTGGGTAGCCGGCAAGAAGCTTCGTCGGGTAGCACGCCGGGCACATGGGAAACGAAAGGCAGGCAAAGGCCATGATGACGAGACGTTCCAAGATCACAAACGGGCTGTTGATACTACTGGCAGCGGTCCTGGTCCTGGCCGGCTGGGGCTGCAGCCGGGGCGGGT
>CALMBS010000500.1 GCA_937860285.1 uncultured Chloroflexota bacterium | reverse complement strand
TGCTCTGCTTCTGTACCTCCTGGGTGCCCAGGTTGCTGGTCATTATGACAACTACATTCTTGAAGTCCACGATCCGGCCGTGCCCATCGGTGAGCCGGCCGTCCTCGAGGATCTGCAGCAGGATGTTGAAGACGTCGGGATGCGCCTTTTCGATCTCGTCGAAGAGGATCACCCGGAAGGGCCGGCGACGGATCGTCTCGGTCAGCTGCCCGCCCTCGTCGTAGCCGACGTACACCGGCGGGGCGCCGATCAGCCCGGAGACCGTGTGCTTCTCCATGTACTCCGACATGTCCACCCGCACCAGGGCGTTCTCGTCATCGAAGAGGAACGCCGCCAGGGCCCGGGCCAGCTCCGTTTTGCCCACCCCCGTAGGCCCCAGGAACATGAAGCTGCCGATGGGCCGCTTGGGGTCCTTGAGGCCCGCCCTGGCCCGCCGGATGGCTTCGGACACCGCTACCACCGCCTTCTCCTGGTTGACTATTCTTTTGTGCAGCTCCTGCTCCATGTTGACCAGCCGCTTGGATTCGCTCTCCAGCATGCGGGAGACCGGCACGCCGGTCCACTTGGAAACCAGCTCTGCGATATCGTCCTCGTCCACCACGCGGTCGATCTTCTTCTCGGAGAGCCAGGCGTTCTTGGCGGCCTTGTACTCTTCGTCGGTGCGCAGCATCTGCGCCTTCAGCTCGGCCGCGCGCTGGTAGTCCCCCCGCTGAGAGGCCGACTCCTCCTCGTTGGCCAGGCGTCGGACCTCCTTCTCCAGGTCCTTCACCGGCGGGGGCGCGCTCTCCAGGTCGATGCGCAGCTTGCTGGCCGCTTCGTCGATCAGGTCGATGGCCTTGTCCGGCAGGAACCGGTCGGTGATGTACCGGCTGGAAAGCTTGGCCGCCGCCTCGAGGGCCGCATCCGTGATCTCGATCTTGTGGTGCGCCTCGTACCGCGGCTTCAGGCCCTTGAGCATCTGCACCGTGGCCTCTACGCCTGGCTGGTCGATGAACACCGGCTGCATCCGGCGCTCCAGGGCCTTGTCCTTCTCAATGTGCTTGCGGTACTCGTCGAGGGTGGTGGCCCCGATGCACTGCATCTCACCCCGCGCCAGGGCCGGCTTGAGGATATTGCTGGCGTCGATGGCGCCCTCCGCCGCCCCCGCGCCGGCCACGGTATGGAACTCGTCAATGAACAGTATGATCTCGCCCTGCGACTGCCGGACCTCGTCGATGACCGCCTTCAGCCGGTCCTCGAACTCACCCCGGAACTTGCTCCCGGCCACCAGGGAGGTCATGTTCAGGGCGATCATCCTCTTGCTCTTCAGTGAATCCGGTACATCGTCAGCGACGATCTTCTCCGCCAGCCCCTCGGCAATGGCGGTCTTGCCCACGCCCGCCTCACCGATAATGATGGGGTTGTTCTTGGTGCGGCGGGAGAGGATCTGCATCACCCGCCTGATCTCTTCGTCACGCCCTATCACCGGGTCCAGCTTGCCGTTCCTGGCGGCTTCCGTCAGGTCGATGCCGTACTTCTCCAGGCTCCGGTACTTGCTCTCAGCCTGCCTGTCCATAACCCTGTGGCCTCCTCTGATCTTCTGCAGGGCCCGGTAGAGGCTCTCCTGGTCCACCCCGTTGGCGCGAAGGATGCGGGCGGCATCCCCCTGCTGCTCACCGGCGATGGCGATCAGGATGTGCTCGACGCCCACAAACTCGTCCTTCAGACGGTCCGCCTCGGCGGCCGCGGAGTTCATGAGGCCGGGGATCCGCGGCGTGGCGAATATCTGCATGCCCTGCTGGGTGAGCTTGGGGGCCTTCTCCAGGACCAGCTCCACCTGCTGCCGCACCAGCTGATCGTCTGCGCCCAGGAGCTTGAGGATCTCGGTGGCGAGGCTGTCCTTCTGCTCCAGGAGGGCCAGCAGGATGTGCTCCACGTCCCACTGGCTGTGACGGTACTTCATCACCAGCTCCTGGGAAGCGGCCATCGCCTCCTGCGCCTGTTCAGTCAGCCTTTCCGGCCCCATGGCTACCATAGATCAAACTCCGCGTGACACTCTGATTCTATCACAGGCCCCGCAGCGCACAAATGTGACCCGCATCACAAGTGACGCGCCGGCGCCGGTGTGACGCATCACACCGGGGCGTCCGTGCCGGGGGCTTTCTTGATGGGCCGGCGCAGGACGTAGCGGCTGCGCACCAGCTCATACTTGGAGCCGGTCATCATGAAGTACCGCTTCAGGTCCCTCTGCCCGGGGTGCACCGAGAAGGCGTAGAGGAGGTTGGGGTTCCAGTTGTCGACGCCGAAGACGCCGATGCGGTTGATGGTCAGCTTCTCCATGTGGCGCAGTATCCAGCGCTCCTGCGTCAGCAGCGGCACTCCCAGGGTCTCCTGGAAGGCCGGGATCACCAGCGCGTAGTCATGCTCCGCGCCCTCCTGCCGGCGCAGGGCCAGCAGCTTCTCGGTGGCGGCCAGGGCCGCATCATCGCAGCGCACGGCCAGCTCCACCAGGAAGCGGCGGCCCTCCTTTTCGAAGCACAGATCGACGTCGCCGCGCTGCACCGGCTGGAATCCCTTGTCGCCGGCCAGGTGGGTGACCGCCTCCGCCAGGTAGGCCCGCGCCTCGTCGTCGTTGTCGAATCCCTCCTGGGAGCGCAGCGGCAGGTGGGCATCCAGGGGTGGCATCTCGATGTCTTTGGCGGCCAGTCGCCTCTTCTTCTCCTCGGACTCCACGGCCCCCTCGCAGTGGAAGAGGTCGGAGGCCTCCTCCCCCTGGTCGTTGATGAAGCGTACGGAGAGCAGCAGGGCCACGCCGCCCGGTATCTTCTTGCGCTCCAGGATCTGGAGGCTGCGAACGAGGTAGCTGGGCGGCAGGGGCAGCTGGACCTGCACGCCCTTCTCGGCGAAGGTGCTGTTGACCTCGCCGACGGTGAGCATCTTAGGCGGTTCCTGGCTCATGGCGGTGAGGTCATTATAGCAGAACGGGTGTGCCCCCCGCCGTTTGCTGCCTGCTCTCCCGCTCCCCCTGTGGCCTGCCCTTGAGCCGGGTTGTATACTCTAGCGGAGACGCGCATGAGGGTATTCCAGTTCTGGCGCCGGGCCGAGACCACCGTCCTCATAGATGGCGCCGAGAAGACCATCTCCTGTTTCGGCGGGTCGAACCGGTCCGAGGAGGAGGCCCTGGCTGACGGCCAGGTGCGCCTGGAGGCGGTCAAGAGGCGCATCGCCGGGGAGGAGAGAGGCAAGGGACGCGACTACGAGGCAGACATCCGGGAAGAGCCGATCCAGTGGATCGGAGGCCAGGATGTTGTCACCCGGAACCGCTATGGCGCCGAGGTGCTCAACTCGACCTCCGTGGTCTTCGTCGACATCGACAAGCCCCCCGCGGGCGTGCTGGACATCTTCGGGGTCGCCCGCTCGCGGGAGAAGAGGAAACAGGCCATCCTCCGGTTCCTGGGCAAGAGGTTTCAGAAGCCCGACCTGGGCCGGATGGGGATCAGGGTCTATGAGACGCACAGCGGGGTCAGGCTCATCCTGGGGATGCAGATGGCGGAGCCCCGCTCCAGGGAATCCAGGGACCTGATGCGCAGCTTCCATGCGGACCCCATCTACGCTGACCTGTGCGCCAGGCAGAGATGCTACCGGGCCCGGTTGACGCCCAAACCCTACCGGATCAGGATGAAGCCGATGCGCCTGAAGTATCCCTATGAAGAGGCCGACCGCGAGATGATCGGCGCCTGGGTGCAGGAATACGACGCCAGGGGCCAGGGGTTCTCTTCGTGCCGCCTGGTGGAGGTGAGAGGGCGGCCGATCGACTCCCCGGCGGTCCGGCTCCACGACGAGAGGACCAGGGCCGAGTCGGGCCTGCCGCTGGCATGAGGAGCGTTCCTTTCGGAGGCATCAGCCATGACTGAGAAAACCATCACCACCCGGCGGGCCACGGCGGCGGATGTCGAGGTCATCGTCTCTCACCGCCTTCTGATGTTCACCGACATGGGGTTGGGGGATGACGCGGCGCGCCAGGCGGCGGCCGGCGCCTCTCGGCCGTTGATGGAATCAGCGCTCCGGGATGGCTGGTACCAGGGGTGGCTGGCCGAAGAGGGCGGCCAGGTGGTGGCGGGCGGTGGTGTGGCCATCGTGCCCTTCCCGCCGACTCCCGCTGATCCGAGCCCCAGGCGGGCCTGGATCCTGAACATGTACACCGAGCCGGCCTACCGCCAGCGCGGGCTGGCCACGCAGGTCCTGGGGGAGATCGTGGGCTGGTGCCGAGCGCATGGCC
This sequence comes from uncultured Chloroflexota bacterium, assembly GCA_937860285.1. Taxonomy (GTDB): domain Bacteria; phylum Chloroflexota; class Dehalococcoidia; order UBA2247; family RBG-13-53-26; genus JAFGCL01. Next base: position 2,090 of record CALMBS010000500.1, on the reverse strand, counting down.
TGCGGCAGGTGTTCTTGCACGCCAGCGCCGCCGGGCGCCCCATCTATGAGCGCGCCGGGTTCAAACCTACCAGCGAGATGCGGCTGCTCCTGTAACCGGGAAACGGAGACAAGGTAGTTCGGTCGGTCTCCCCCTGGGGCCTGGTCAGCCAGTGCTGCAGGTCATGCCTGGCAGAGGCCGTGTCCCTGGCCCGGCGCTGGATCACTACCTTCTCCATGGCCATCTCACCAGCGACTGCACACTACACCACAACGGGACTCACGGCCCGCTCCCTGAGCGCTGCTCACGACTGGTTCAGGCCGTGGCCCTACTGTATACTCTTACGTAGGAGGATCACATGATCGAGGGACTGAAGGAGACCATCCTCGAATCGGCCGCTGAGGGCCGGGACATGCTCTCGGTGATAGTGGGCCAGGAGGATGCCAAGAAGAAGATACTGGCCTCGCTGCTGGCGGGCCACCATGTGCTCATCGAAGGCCCGCCCGGCGTGGGCAAGACCACCCTGGCCAAGCACCTGGCCGCGGCCCTGCCCGCCATCTCCGCCGTGAAGGACTGCCCCTACCACTGCGACCCTGAAGCGCCCGTCTGTCCGCAGTGCAAGGCGAAGAAGGCGGCGGGCACGAAACTTGATGGGATCACCATCCACGGTCCGCAGCGCTTTGTCCGGCTGCAGGGCTCGCCGGACCTCACCGCCGAGGACCTGCTGGGGGACATCGACCCCACCCAGGCCTTCAAGTACGGACCGCAGGACTACCGGGCCTTCATACCGGGCAAGCTGCTCAAGGGAAACCGCGGCGTAGTCTTCTTCGACGAGCTGAACCGCGTCACCGAGAAGCTGCAGAACGCCCTGCTGCAGGTGCTGGAGGAAGGCCTGGCCACCATCGGTCCCTACGACGTGGACTACCCGGCGGACTTCGTCATGATCGCCACCATGAACCCCCGGGAGCGGGCCGGGGTGGAGGAGCTCTCCGACGTCCTGCTGGACCGGTTCGACGTGGTGAAGATGTCCTACCCGGAGACCGCTGTGCGCGAGAAGGAGATCCTGCTCAAGCACGGCCTCAAGATGGACAACGTCACCGTGCCGGACAAGGTGACCGACAGCATCGTCACCCTGGTGCGGGCCACCCGTGAAGAGCCGTGGGTCAAGGAGATGGACCAGGCCGCCAGCGTTCGCGGCACCCTTTCCCTCTACGAAAAGGTGCAGGCTGTGGCGCTGCTGGAGAAGCGGGCCGAGGCCACCGTCGATGACATCCGGAATATGGCTTCCTCATCTCTGGGCAGCCGGATGAAGCCTTCGCCGGAGTCCAAGTACTATGACTCGCAGCTCAACCTGATCGAAGAGCTGATGGACAGCGTTCTGGAAGGGAGGCGGAGATGAGCGCCAAGGGGTTGACCATCGCACTGTCGGGGAAGGGTGGGGTGGGGAAGACCTTCATCTCCAGCATGCTGGTCAAGCGCCTCTCGCGGCACGGAAGCGTGCTGGCCATCGACGCCGACCCGGACTCCAATCTCCCCCAGGCCCTGGGTGTGAGAGTGAAGATGAGCGTAGGGCAGTCCCGCGAGGACATCATTAACGCCCCCATGCGCAGCCCGGTGACCGACGCCAAGCAGGAGCACCTGCAGCAGGCGATCCACGAGTCCATAGAGGAGTTCCCCCAGTTCAGCATGATCGTGATGGGCCGCTCCGAGGGCGAAGGCTGTTACTGCGCCGTCAACCACGTGATCCGGGGGGTGATCGATACCCGGGCCCGGGGCTACGACTTCACCGTCATCGACTGCCACGCCGGATTGGAGCACCTCAGCCGGCGCACCACCCGGGACGTCGACATCATGCTGGTGGTGGTGGAGCCCACCCGGAACTCGGTCCAGACGGCCCGGCGGGTGATGGAGATCGCCAAGGAGCTCCACATCCAGTTCGGCGCTATCATGGTGATAGCCAACCGGGTGACGCCGGAGAACCGGCCGCTGTTGGACGAGCAGGCCCGAGAGAACGGCCTGGAGATAGCGGCCTACGTTCCCTTTGACCCGGTGGTGTGGCAGTACGACAGCCTGGGCAAGCCGGTGAGCGACATCCCCTCGGACTCCCCGGC
>CALMBS010000499.1 GCA_937860285.1 uncultured Chloroflexota bacterium | reverse complement strand
GTCGTTGGTGGAAGAGGTGGAGAAGACCTCCGTGTAGATGAACCGGGCGCAGGCGGTGACGAAGGGCCGCGGCGTCTTCTGCTCACCGAAACCGTACACGATCTTGCCTGACTCCCTTATCCGCGACGCCAGCCGGGTGAAATCGCTGTCGCTGGACACCAGGCAGAACCCGTCGAAGGTCCCGGAGTAGAGCAGGTCCATGGCATCGATGATCATGGCGCTGTCCGTGGCGTTCTTCCCGGTAGTGTAGGCAAACTGCTGGATGGGCTGAATGGAGTACTCCAGCAGGGCCGTCTTCCACTGGGTCAGGCGGGACGTGGTCCAGTCGCCATAGATCCGTTTGACGCCGGCCAGTCCCAGCGTGGAGATCTCGGCCAGCAGGCCTTCCACTATGGCCGGATTGGCGTTATCGGCATCGATAAGCACCGCCAGGACCGCCCCGTGTTCCACTGACTCAGCCACTATAGCCTCCTTTGCCGGCCCGCCCTTCAGTCAAGGCGGGCGGCGATCCGGGCCCACTCCCAGGTGTGCTCATAGAGGTGCAGTCCGCTGGAGAGGCAGATCATCTCGCCGTCCGGCACGCCGATCTCGGCCGCCATGTACTCCTTCATGAGCTGCAGCCCGGCCAGGTTGGACGGGAATCCTCCCCACAGGTCCCAGGACCGGAAATATACCACGAAATGCAGGCGCCCGTAGCGGATACGGGTGTGTATGCCCCGCAGGCAGGGCGGATCCTCCAGGTAGATGGACTCGCGGCTGCCCACGGCCATGTAGGCCTGGTTGGTGTTGGGGCCGCCCTCCCGGTACATGCGGATGACCTCGCCCATCTGCGGCTCCAGGTCCTCGCCGTAGGTGTACTGCTCGTTCTCCGCCTTGAAAGAGGTCATGAGGTACGGGAGGTAGGACTCCACGTACTCCATGGTGGTGGGCGGGGGGACCCCCTGGGGCACGTCGGGCACCAGGGGCCGGATCCCCGGCTCGCGCACCTGGACCACCGCCAGGTCCAGCTCCCGGCGACGCTGGCCCTGGAAGCTGCCCCGGTCTATCTGGTACTCGCAGCCCCGGTCCAGCACCGAGCGCAGGGCCAGGAACCACGCCTCGGACAGGTCCCGGGCCTCTATGGTGGTGACGCGCATGCCGCCTTCGCTCATGCTCTCGCTTCGCCCGGGGCGGCGGAGGCCCTAGGCCCCCGTCGAGCCGAACCCTCCCGGCCCGCGGCCCGTGTCCGGCACGTCGGTCACCACCTTGAGCTCCACCTCCGCCAGGGGCAGCACCACCAGCTGGGCTATCCGGTCGCCCCGGTTGACCCCGTAGGGCTCCGCGCTGAAGTTCTTCAGCTCCACCCGGACGATCCCCCGGTAGTCGCTGTCTATCCAACCGGCGCCCGTTTCGATGTTGGACTTGGCGGACATCCCCGACCGCGAGGCCACCCGGCCCACGGTCCCGGGGGGCAGCTCCATCACCAGGCCGGTGGACACCAGGGCCCGGCCCACCTCCGCCCGGCCGTCGGGCAGGCAGCGTGTCGGCGGTACCTCCACGCTCTCGGCGGAATGCAGATCGAAGCCGGCGCTCCCCGCCGTCATCCTGGCGGGCGCCTGCGCGCCCGGCTCGACCAGCTTCACTCGAAGTGCACGCATGTCAGCAGATTATAGTGAGCGCGGGAGGCGGCATCAAGTCGCCGGCGGAATCGGCAGTGTCAACATTGTGCCGAGGCTGATCCGCCGGGGACCTTCGGGTTACCCGAAACGCCAGAACGGAGGCGTTGCCTCAATTGCCAGGGTTACCGAAAGCCAGGCACGTCCCTGTGGTGGCCGCCTGGGTCAGCCCGCCTCCAGTCTTGGTAACACCCCTTTTGAAGCAACGCCTCCGTTGCTCCGAAAAGGGAGAGAGGTCATCCGAATCGGCCCGCATCATGGCGGTACAGCCCGCGGTCCAGGATGTACCTCTCCACCGCCCGGGGCACCAGGCCGCGGATGGAGCGGCCCTGCGCCGCCCGGCGGCGGATGTCGGTGGCCCGGACATCCACCTGCGGCACCTCGACCAGGACCACCCTCTGCGAGATGCCGGGGACCGCGGCCTCCAGGGCCGGGACGTCCGGCAGGCTGCCCCCCGGCCGTGAGAAGGCCGCCAGGCGGCAGAGCCGTATCAGGAGCTGCGGGTCCTTCCACCGGGCGATGTCCGCCAGGGCATCGCCCCCCAGCAGGAAGTAAAGCTCCGGGCCGGCGGGCGACTGCCCCGCCAGGGCCTCCATGGTATCCACGGCGTACGACGGCCCCGGCCGCTCGGCCTCGATCGTGGAGAGCTCCAGGTCCTTCCGCCGGCCGATGGCCAGCCGCACCATCTCCACCCTGTCGGCCACCGGCGACACCGGCGTGCCGGCCTTGAGCCACGGCTGCCCGGCCGGCACCAGCAGCATCCGGTCCAGTCCCAGCGTGGCGCGGACAGACCGCGCCACCCTCAGGTGGCCCAGGTGGATGGGGTCGAAGGTGCCGCCGAACACCCCGACCCGCCCCGTCGAGCGCTTCACGGCGCCACCAAGTCCGAGCTGAAGTAGATGTCGTCCGGGTAGACCAGCAGCCCGCCGTTGCTGTCCAGGTCCAGCCCTCCTGCCAGGTACGAACGCCAGGCGACCTCCGCGCAGTGCATATTCCCGGCGTTGATCTTGAGCGGAAGAGTGGCGGTGGCCGTGTAGTCGAAGGCCCGGCCGACCTGGGCCCGGGCGTACTGCACTGCGGCCTCGAGGACCTCGGCCCGGCCCGGGATCTCCCGCAGCCTTCTCACGGACACCTCTGCCGGCAGGTCGCGGCCCAGGAACACTCCCAGATCCGTCTGGGCGATGCCGGCATTGTAGGTGGCCTCGACCACAGAGGGATACGGTCCTCCCACGTACACGGCGATATGGTCCCAGTAGCCCGTCTGGCTCCAGCCGTTGTAGATGTCCACGAACAGGATGTCCCCCGGCTGGAGGTAGGATTCATCGATCTCGGTGGCCGCCACCGGGACCGGAAGGGTGTCGGTCCGGGCCACGGCGACGGAGGGTATGACCAGCAGAAGTATGAGGCCCATGCCCACCCGGCGCCACAGCTGGTATTTCTCCATCCCCATGCTCAAAGCACACCCTCTGCACCCTCGTGGCCGTGAGGGGAGCGCACAGGGTTGTGCGCACTGTCAGTACACCACATCTATCTTACTCATGATATCACGGGGTATGTGCCGTAATAATAGTGATAGTAGCAGGGGATGGTGCACGGGGGTGACTAGCGGGAGAAGGTGGCCAGGATCTCGTCCACGCTCCTCTTGAGGTTGGCGTTGGTGGAGATCATGCCGGCGATCTTCTGGTGGCCGCGGAGGACGGTGGAGTGGTCCCGGCCCAGGAGCCGGCCCAGGTCCTCGAGCCCGCAGGTGGTCTTCTCCCGGACAAGGTAGATGGCGATGTGCCGGGCCTGGGTCACCTTCTGGTCCCGGCTCCGGCCCTTGATGGCTTCCAGGCTCACCTGGAAGTAGGCGGCCACGGCATCCAGTATGGAAACCGGGGTGATGACCTGGAGGTCCACGGGCTGCGACAGGTGCCGCAGTGCCTGCTGGGCCAGCTGCAGGGTGGGGGGCTGGCAGAGCATCGTGGCCCGGGCCAGGACCAGGTTGAGGGAGCTCTCCAGTTCCCTGACGTTGCGCTGGCACTGGTGGGCGATGTACTCCAGCACCTCCTGGTCGATAGCCACCTGGCGCTCGGCCGCCCTGGCCTGGAGGATGGCCATCCGGGTGGCCATGTCGGGGGCCTCTATCTCGGTGATGAGCCCGGCGCCCAGGCGGGACCACAGGCTGGCGTCGACTGAGGTGAGCGACGCCGGTGTGCGGTCGCTGGTGATCACCAGCTGGCCATCCGCATCGTGCAGGTCGTTTATGGTATGGAAGAGGGTATCCTGCGTCTGGGGCTTCCCCAGCATGAACTGGACGTCTTCGAGCACCAGCAGGCTGGCATTGCGGAACTTGGCCCGGAACTCGTCGGTGCGCCGGTCTCTGATGGAGCTGACGAACTCATTGGTGAACTGCTCGCTGCTGGCGCAGACCACCCTCATGCCGCTCTCCGCGGCGTAGTTGGCGATGGCGTGGGCGATATGGGTCTTGCCTACGCCGGAAGAGCCGTGTATGTACAGGGGGTTGTGCTGGCGCCCCGGCCCCTCGATCACCGCCCAGGCGGCCATGAAGGCCAGGCGGTTGGAG
>CALMBS010000498.1 GCA_937860285.1 uncultured Chloroflexota bacterium | reverse complement strand
GGACCTGCGGGAGCACGGCCCCACGCTGGTGAGCTGCCCTACCTGCGGCCGCTGCGAGGTCGACCTCTTCGGGCTGGCCCGGTCGGTGCAGGACAGGCTGGCCGGTATCGAGAAGCCGGTCAAGGTGGCGGTGATGGGCTGCGTGGTGAACGGCCCCGGCGAGGCGCGAGACGCCGACGTGGGGATCGCCTGCGGCAAGGGGAAAGGGGCCATATTCCGGAAAGGGGAAGTGGTGCGGACGGTGGCGGAGGCCGATTTCCTGGAGGGCCTCATGCGCGAAGTGGAAGGAGTCTGAGGTAAGAGCCATGCGTGTTTCTCAAATGCTGTCCAGGACCCTGCGGGAGACACCCGCCGAGGCCGACACCGCCAGCCACCAGCTCCTGCTGCGGTCGGGCATGATCCACCAGATCGCCGCCGGCGTCTATGCCTACCTGCCGCTGGGATGGCGGTCCCTGCGCAAGCTGGAGCAGATCGTGCGCCAGGAGCTGGATGCGGTGGGGTGCCAGGAGCTGATGATGCCGGCCCTGCAGCCCGTCGAGCTGTGGGAGAAGACCGGCCGGCACCACGCCATGGGACAGATACTGTTCTCCGTGGTCGACCGGCGGGAGAGGAAGATCTTCCTCGGCCCGACGCACGAGGAGGTCATCACCGAGCTGGCCCGCTACCAGGTGCGGAGCTACCGCGACCTGCCGCAGCTGCTCTACCAGATCCAGACCAAGTTCCGCGATGAGCCGCGCCCCCGGGGCGGCCTGCTCCGCGTCCGGGAGTTCGACATGATGGACCTCTACAGCTTCGACGCCGACTGGGAGGCCCTGGATGTCAGCTATCGGAAGGTGATGCAGGCCTACCTCAAGATCTATGAGCGCTGCGGGCTGCCCACCATGATGGTGGAGGCGGACAGCGGGGCCATCGGCGGCAAGGACTCCCACGAGTTCATGGCCATCACCGACACCGGGGAAGACCAGATCATCTGCTGCGCCGCCTGCCGCTATGCCGCCAACCTGGAGAAGGCCCAGAGCGTGAAGCCGCCGGCGCCGCGCCAGGAGCCGCTGCCGCTGGAGGACGTGTCCACGCCGGGCATGAAGTCCATCGAGGAGGTCTCCGGCTTCATCAAGGTGCCGAAGAGCCAGACCCTGAAGGCGGTCTTCTACTCGGCGGACGGCCAAATCGTCTTCGTGGCCATCCGGGGCGACCTGGAGGTCAACGAGATCAAGCTGAAGAACGCCCTCAAGTGCACCGACCTGCGGCTGGCCACGGACGGCGAGGTGGCCGGAGCCGGCCTCGTGGCCGGGTCCGCGTCCCCGCTGGGGCTGTCGGGCATCAGGACGGTGGCCGATGACTCCGTCACGGAAGGCATCAACTTCGTGGCCGGGGCCAACCGCCCCGACTTCCACGTCCGGAACCTCAACTACCCGCGGGACTTTGCCGTCGACCTGGTGCTGGATATCGCCTCGGCCCAGGCCGGCCACGGCTGCCCGAAGTGCGGGCAACCCCTGTCCATCACGCGGGGGATCGAGGTGGGGCACATCTTCAAGCTGGGCACGCTCTTCTCCGAGAAGATGGGCGCCTCCTACCTGGACCAGAACGGCGGGCAGAGGCCCATCGTCATGGGCAGCTACGGCATCGGCATCGGCCGCCTGCTGGCCACCGTGATCGAGAGGAACCATGACGACAAGGGCATCATCTGGCCGGTCTCGCTGGCCCCCTACCAGGTCTACCTCTGTGCTCTGGGCATGGACCGCCCGGACGTGGCGGCCGCCGCGGAGAAGCTGTACGCGGACCTGGCGGCCAATGGTGTTGAGGTCCTCTTCGACGACCGGACGGAGTCGGCCGGCGTCAGGTTCAACGACGCCGACCTCCTGGGCCTGCCGCTGCGGGTGGTGGTCAGCCAGCGCACGCTCAAGTCCCAGAGCGCCGAGCTCAAGTGGCGCAGCCAGGCCGAGAGCCGGACCCTGCCCCTGGAAGGTCTGCCGGCGAAGGTCGCCGGGATGCTCCGGGAATCGCCCTAGCCTGCTCCCTCTTGTGTCCCCGGCCCGCCTGTGAGAGAATGGCGCAGGTCTGGAGCCGTTGATGTCGCCCGTGCTCGCGTTTGTTCTGATTGTCGCGGCGGTCATTGCCATCGCCATAGGCGCCGCCGTCTGGGGAGCCCGGATGCGGAACAAGCGCCGCCAGGAGATGGCCGGCTGGGCCCAGGCCAACGGCCTGAAGTTCCTCCCCGCCAACGACCGCTCGCTGTATATGCGCTACCGGGCCTTCAGCTGCCTGCAGCGGGGCGACAATCAGTATGCCTACAACATCTGCCTGGGCACGATCGGCCAGCGGGTGACCTGCGGCTTCGACTACCACTACGAGACGCACTCCACCGACAGCAAGGGTCACCGGCAGACTCATCACCACTACTTCTCGGCCCTGGTAGTGGACTCCAGCCTTCCCCTGAAGCCGCTCTCCATCCGGCCGGAGGGCTTCCTCGATAGGGTCGCGGAGTTCGTCGGCTTCGAGGATATCGACTTCGAGTCCGCCGAGTTCAGCCAGAAGTTCCACGTCTCGGCGCCCGACCGCCGCTGGGCCTTCGACGTCCTGCACCAGAAGACCATGGAGCTGATGCTGGCGTACCCGCGGTCCCACATCGAGTTCCGGAGCAGCCAGGTCATGGCCTACCACAGCAGCAGGACCTTCACCCTGGGGGAGTTCAGCTCGGCGCTGAAGGTGGTGACGTCGATACTGGACTACCTGCCGCCGGGCGTGGTCGAGGAGTTGAAGGCGAGTGGTTCCGGAGGTGGACGATTATGACTTCGTGGTCCATAGCCGTTATCGTGGTCGGGGGCGTCATCCTCCTTCTCGTCCTGTGGGTGGCCCTCATGTACAACGCGCTGGTGCGGGGCCGCAACCACTGCGACGAAGCGTGGTCGGGCATCGACACGGAGCTCAAGCGGCGCTACGACCTCATCCCCAACCTGGTGGCCACGGTCAAGGGCTATGCGGCGCATGAGCGGGAGACGCTGGAGATGGTCACCCAGGCCCGGAACGCGGCCGCGTCCAGCCAGGGCTCACCGGCGTCGCAGGCCAAGGACGAGAACGTCCTGGTGGACGGTCTCAAGAGGCTGCTGGCGGTGGTGGAAGCGTACCCGGACCTGAAGGCCAGCGAGCAGTTCCTCAAGCTGCAGAAGCAGCTGATCGAAACCGAGGACCGCATCCAGAGGGCCCGCCGCTTCTACAATGCCAACGTGAGGGACTACAACAACCGGGTGCAGGTCATCCCGTCGGCCCTGATCGCCCGCCCGTGCGGCTTCAAGGAGCGGGAGTACTTCGAGATCGAGTCCGCCGTGGAGCGCCAGGCGCCAGTGGTGAAGATGTAGCCGGCCGGCATTTCACTCGGCGAACATCTCGGCCAGCACATCCAGGACGGTCTTCTGGGTTGGCCGGTCCAGGCGCCCCATCCGGCTCACCAGCCGCGTCTTGTCCACCGTGCGGATCTGGTCCAGGATCACCTGGGCCTTCTTGCCGTCCACCTCGCAGGGGACGCGGGTGGGGTAGCGGTGCCCCTTGCTGGAGAGCGGAGCCACGATGACGGTCTCGATGAAGCGGTTGGTCTCGTCGGGGGAGAGGATGACGCAGGGGCGGGTCTTCCTGGGCTCGGGGCCGATCACGGGGTCCACGTTGACGGCGTATACCTCGAAGCGCTTGACTACCATTCCCACTTCTCCTCGTCCCAGGCCGTCAGGCTCACGGCCTTCGGGTCCAGCAGTCGGTCGTCGCCGCGGGCGGTCATCCCGTCGAGCTCCTTCTCCCAGTTGCGGCGGGGGCGCGGCACCAGGCGGATGATCACCTGGTCCTCCCCGACCTCCATCTCGACCTCCTCGTCGAGCTCTGCCTGCTCCAGGAACAGGCGCGGCAGGCGTACCCCCCGGGAGCTCCCCATCTTGACCAGGCTCACCCTGGCCACGGGGCCCGCATGGCCCTGGTCACGGTCACCTGACTGTCGCATATGTGCCTACATATTGAACGCGTTGGCGGTGAATGTCAAGAGAGCGGACTGCGGCTTTGCGGTGCGGGCCGCGTCTGGCTGCCCGCCGGCGGCCCTAGCCGCCCGCCGCCGCCGCTGCAGTGTCCGGTCGCGGCGGCATCTGCGGCCGGGGGGCAGCCCCGACGAGCACCGCGCCGAAGATGGCCAGCGGCACGGTGACGAAGTAGGCGATCAGGCTGCGCCAGGCGAAGAAGAGG
>CALMBS010000497.1 GCA_937860285.1 uncultured Chloroflexota bacterium | reverse complement strand
CGGGCTGGAACTTGATCTTGCCGCTGGTCACTCCGCCAACCCCAGCATCCAGATCATCACCGGCACAGAACGCCTTGTCTCCGGCTCCGGTCAGGATGAGGCCCCAGGCCTCCGGGTCCTCGTTGAACTCATTCTCCAGCCGGGTCAGCTCCGTCAGGTGCGCCGGGTCCAGCGCGTTTCGCTTCTCTGGTCTGTTGAACCTGAGTATCCTTACCCTGCCGTCAGACTCATAGTCGACAGCCATGCACACCTCTCCGTCTGCGTCATCCGGGTGTTCTGAGTAGAACACATACACAATCGAGGGGTATCTGTCTGTCGTCCGAACACTGAACCCGCTGTCAGGACTAACCGTACAGGTGCTCCGGGTTCCCGGGAATGCCCCGGCGTCGCTGCCCGCGCAGAACGCCACTTTGACTCCGTTCCGCCGGCGGTCGTAACATGGACAGCAGATTGCGGTGCCGTCAACCGGAAGTGACGGCCCCGCCTGGAGGCGGCAAATGCAGCAGAAACCTGTCCTGGTGGAGAAGGCCAACGCCATCTGCACCATCACCATCAACCGCGCCGAGAAACAGAACACGTTGAACCCGGAGGTGCTCCGGGAGATTGTTTCCGCCATCCGGTCGGCCGGGTCGGACCCATCGGTCCGGGTGGTGGTGCTGCGTGGGGCGGGGGAGAAGGTGTTCTGCGCCGGATACGATCTCTCCATTCTGCCGGGGACGGTGCAGGGCTTCTCGGACCGGAAGGCGCAGGGCGAGGCCGTCTCCCCTGAAGAAGATCTCATCAACCTGTCGGTCGAAGCCATCTCTGACTGCCCGGTCCCGGTGATAGCCATGGTCTTCGGGCCATGTGTTGGGGCTGGCTGTGACCTGGCGGTGGCCTGCGACATGCGCCTGGCCTCCAGCACCGCGAGATTCGCCATACCGGCCGTCCGCCGCGGGCTGGCCTATCCACCCAAGAGCGTGGGCCGGCTGATGGGCCTGGTGGGAGCGGCGGCCACGAGTGAAATGCTGCTTACCGGAGCCTTCGTGGATGCTGCCCGGGCCAGGGAGATCGGCCTGGTGCACCGGGTCGTGGAAACCGGCGGCCTGGCAGAAGCCACCTACTCCCTGGCGGGTGTGATGGCCGCCAACGGACCTCTGGGACTGGCTGCAACCAAGCGGATCATGGCCAAGTACCTGCAGGTGGAACGACTGTCGCCGGCTGACGAGGCGGAGGCCCAGGAGATGGCCATGCACTGTGCCCAGAGCGCCGATTTCCAGGAGGGGGTGCGCGCCTTCCTCGAGAAGCGCCAGCCGCGCTTCCAGGGAAAGTGATCCCGGCAGCCGGCAGGCCTAGAACGAGAAGGGGTGCATGCTGAACCACAGCCTGATCCTCTGGACCCGGCCGTACAGGCCGTGCGGCTCCAGCATGATGAACAGGATGACCACCAGGGAGAAGATGATCAGCGCCATGGAAGGGCCCAGGTTGTCGGCAATGCTCTTTGGCAGGATCTCAGACAGGAGCGGATTGATGTAGTCCGTGGACTTCTCGGCCAGCTGGATGGCCGAGACACCCAGGACGACCCCGGCCGTGCTCCCCAGTCCTCCTACCACCAGCATCCCCAGGAACTTCATCGACAGCGAGAAGCTGAACTGGGCCGGGTTGAGGTAGCTCAACTGGTAGGCCCACAGCCAGCCGGCGATCCCGGCGAAGAAGCACCCTATGAAGAAGGCCAGGATCTTCGTCCGGAAGAGGTTGATGCCCATCACCTCGGCCGCCACCTCGTTGTCCCGCATGGCCAGCAGCCGGCGGCCGGCGTTGGTCCTCTGGATGTTCTTGACCAGGATGGCGGAAACGACGACGGCGATCAGCACTATCCAGCAGAAGCCGACCTTGCCGATCTCGTGGCCGAACATGACCAGCGGATTCACGGGCAGGCCTATATTGCCGCCGGTCCAGCTGATCTCCTCGATGCACCAGATGATGACGAACTGCGCGGCCATGGTGACCATGACCAGGTAAAAGCCCGTTATCCTGACCGCAGGAATGGCGAAGGCCATGCCGAGGAGACCGGCGGCCAGACCGGATATGGGCAGGGTCGACCAGGCCGGGAACCCGTGTGAGTGGGCCAGGATGGCGGCGGTGTAGGCGCCCACCGCCATCAGGGCGGAATGGCACATCGAAAACTGGCCGCTGAGCCCGATCATGACGTGAAGGCCGAGGGCAGCCACGATGAAGATGCCGAGGGTGGTAAACCAGGTGAGCCAGTCTCGCGGCATGACCGCCGGCAGGAGGAAGGTGACGGCGATAAGCAGAATCAGCAGGACCCACTGGGTCTTCGTCCGGACGATGGCCAGGTCCTGCTTGAACGAAGAGTTGTATGCGCCGAAGGGCAGTTCCACGGTCTCATATCCTCCTGACGAGCGCCTTACCCAGGAGCCCCCACGGCCTTATGAGCAGGATCAACAGCATGAATAGCCAGGGGATCAGCTGTTCCCAGCCTTCAAAGAAATGACCGCCCAGTGTCTCCGCTACCCCGATGATCAGACCGCCGACCAGCGTCCCCGGGATAGAGAAGAGCCCGCCCACGAGCAACACGGGCAGCGCCTTGCCCAGCACCAGATACTCCAGCTCCGGGGTCACCATGTTCGTCATCCCGATGAGAATGGCCGACAGGGCGGCAAAAAGCCCGCTGGCTATCCAGGAGATCTGGATCAGCTGCCGCACTTTGATGCCCAGGCTCTGGGCCACAACATGGTTGTTGGCCACAATCCTCATGCCCAGGCCGACCTTGGTGTAGCGGAAGAAGGCGAACAGGATGACGAATACCAGCAGCGCGGCTATCAGCGCGAAGAGATAGGCCGGGAGGACCTTCACGGGTCCGAACTCATAGAAGCCGTTGGGAGTGAACGGGTAGTTGTGCTGTTGCCCTCCCCAGACTAGAATGGCGAGGGCCTGTATGAGGGTCCCCAGCATCAGGGTCGCTATCAGGATCGAAAGCATGTCCCGTCCTTGAAGCGGCCTGATGAAGATCCTCT
>CALMBS010000496.1 GCA_937860285.1 uncultured Chloroflexota bacterium | reverse complement strand
ATGTGGTAGAGGATGCCCTGGCCAGGGCCTGGATGGTCCGGGAGGCCACCGCCGGCACCGGCAACCTGAGCGCCCCGGCCAGGCTGGAGCGGACCAGGGAATGGCTCCAGGAGCAGGGGTTCAATCCGGCGGTGGTGCTCGCAGACGAGTACAACGGTGAATCAAAGCGGGCCTGCCTGCGCCTCTGGCTCAAGCAGCTGGGGGTCGACTCGGATGGGATGGGCGACGAAGAGATGCAGAAGCAGGTGGAGAAGATCAGCCGGCAGAGAGCGGTCTCTCCGCCCATCCACGGGAAGACCATTCTATATGATGGCCGCACCGGCCAGCCCTTCGACCAGCCGGTGACGGTAGGCTTTGTCTATGTGATGAAGCTGATCCACCTTGTGGAGGACAAGGTCCACGCACGCTCCACAGGGCCGTACACACTGATCACGCAGCAGCCCCTGGGTGGGAAGGCCCAGTTCGGCGGGCAGAGATTCGGGGAGATGGAGGTCTGGGCCCTGGAGGCCTACGGAGGCGCCCACACGCTCCAGGAGCTCCTGACCATCAAGTCCGATGACATTGCCGGCCGGGCCAAGGCCTACGAAGCCATCACCAAGGGGGAAGACGTGCATCCTCCTGGTCTGCCGGAATCATTCAACGTCCTCGTTCGCGAGCTGCAGAGCCTGGGGCTCTCCATAGAGCTGTTTGTGAACGAGAGCGGCATGCCCGGCCCGAAGAATGAATAAGCGCTAATCTCCAAGGAGGAAGACCTGTGCTTAACGCCGACAGCCTGAGTGGAATACGCATATCATTGGCCTCGCCGGAGCAGATCAAGAGCTGGTCCTGGGGCGAGGTGACCAAGCCCGAGACCATCAACTACCGCAGCCTGAAGCCGGAGAGAGACGGGCTCTTCTGCGAGCGCATATTCGGCCCCACCAAGGATTTCGAGTGCTACTGCGGCAAGTACAAGAAGATCCGCTACAAGGGCATACGCTGCGACCGGTGCGGCGTCGAGGTGACGCTGTCGAAGGTGCGGCGGGAGCGCATGGGCCACATCGACCTGGCGGCCCCGGTGGCCCACAGCTGGTTTGTGAAGGGGATCCCCAGCCGCATCGGCCTCCTGCTGGACCTGTCTCCGCGCAGCCTGGAACGGGTCATCTACTTCGCGCAGTACATGGTGATCAAGGTCGATGAGACGGCCAGGGAACAGCTGCTGGACGAGCTCAAGCAGGAGCGGGACAAGCTGGCCGAGAGGGATGACCTGAGCGCGGACGACCGGATGACGGCCGAAAAGGAGGTCGAGGACAAGATCACCGATGTGGAGGACCTCAATCCGCTCAAGCTCCTGACCGACAGCCGGTACCGGGACCTGCGGAACAAGTATGGCTACATGTTCGAGGCGGACACGGGCGCGCAGGCCATCCTGACGGTGCTGCAGAAGCTGAACCTGGATGAGCTGCATGCCAAGCTCCACGAGGAGATCAACTCGGCCTCCGGGCAGCGGCGAAAG
Source organism: uncultured Chloroflexota bacterium (assembly GCA_937860285.1). Taxonomy (GTDB): domain Bacteria; phylum Chloroflexota; class Dehalococcoidia; order UBA2247; family RBG-13-53-26; genus JAFGCL01. The sequence goes on along the minus strand of CALMBS010000496.1, from coordinate 4,283 downwards.
AAGGCCATCAAGAGGCTGCAGGTGGTCGAGGCCTTCCGCCGCAGCGGGAACAAGCCGGAGTGGATGATCATCACCGTGCTCCCGGTCCTCCCCCCGGACCTGCGGCCCATTGTCCAGCTGGACGGCCGGAGGTTCGCCACCAGCGACCTGAATGACCTCTACCGGCGGGTGATCAACCGCAATAACCGCCTGAGAAGGCTGCTCGACGTCGGCGCCCCGGAGATCATCATTCACAACGAGAAGAGGATGCTCCAGGAGGCGGTGGACTCGCTGATCGACAACGGCCGGCAGCGCCGGGCCATCACGGGTGTCGGCAACCGGCCGCTGCAGTCGCGCTCGGATGTCCTTCGCGGCAAGCAGGGGCGGTTCCGCCAGAACCTCCTGGGCAAGCGCGTGGACTACAGCGGGCGCTCCGTGATCGTGGTGGGGCCGGACCTGGAGCTTCACCAGTGCGGGCTGCCGAAGCGCATGGCGCTGGAGCTGTTCAAGCCCTTCCTGATGTACCGCCTGGTGCAGCAGGGCATCGCCACCAACATCAAGAGCGCCAAGCGCATGGTGGAGAGGGCCCGGCCGGAGATATGGGGCATCCTGGAGGACGTGGTCAAGGAAAGGCCGGTGCTGCTCAACCGGGCGCCGACCCTGCACCGCATGAGCATCCAGGCCTTTGAGCCTGTCCTGATCGAAGGGAGCGCTATCCAGCTGCATCCCCTGGTGTGCACGGCGTTCAACGCCGACTTCGACGGCGACCAGATGGCTGTCCATGTGCCGCTGTCCAAGGCCGCGGTCATGGAGGCCCGGAAGGCCATGCTCAGCACCCACAACATGGTGCTGCCCAGCAACGGCGAGCCGGTGGTGGCCCCGACGCTGGACATGGTCCTGGGGTGCTACTACCTGACGTCGCTCAAGACGGGGGCCAGGGGCGAGGGCCAGAAGTTCGGGTCCTTCAAGGAGGCGGAGCTGGCCTACAACCTGGAGACCAGTGACGTGGGTGCCGAGATCGAGGTGAGGGCTGTGGAGGGGGATGGCAGGCTGAAGACTACGGTGGGCCGTATCATCTTCAACTCCGTTCTGCCCAGGGAGATGGGCTTCGTCAACGAGACCGTCGACAAAGGCATGCTGAAGAAGCTGATCGCGCGCTGCCTGAAGCTGTGCGGGAGCGATGCTGCTGCCCAGATGGTCGACAAGACCAAGAACCTGGGGTTCATCTACGCCACCAAGTCGGGGACCACGATCAGCGTCAATGACGTCAAGGTCCCCACGGACAAGAACCAGGTGCTGAAGGAGGCCGAGAAGGTGGTGGCCCGGATCGAGGACCAGCACTACCGGGGCCTGATCACCGACGACGAGCGCTACACCGGCATAGTCGACGTCTGGACCGAGACCACCGACAAGGTCACCGACCTTGTCTCCCAGTCGTTGGACCGCTTCGGCAGCGTGTACATGATGGCCACCTCCGGCGCCAAGGGCAACATGTCGCAGATCCGGCAGATGGCCGGTATGCGCGGCCTGATGACGGACCCGTCGGGGAAGATCATCGACTTCCCCATCCGGTCCAGCTTCAATGAAGGCCTGTCGGTGCTGGAGTACTTCATCTCCACCCACGGGGCCCGCAAAGGTCTGGCCGATACCGCCCTGAGGACGTCCGATGCCGGATACCTCACCCGGAGGCTGGTGGACATCGTCCAGGACATGATAGTCCTGGAGGAGGACTGCGGCACCACCGCGGGCATATGGTGCACCGAAACCAAAGAGGACTTCCTGCCGTCGCTGGCGGAACGCATACAGTGGCGCCTGGCGGCCGCCACGGTGGTTGATCCCAAGACCAAGGAGACCATCGTGGAACAGAACGAAGAGATAGACGAGGAGAAGGCCAAGCAGATTGTGGCCGCCGGCATAGACCAGGTCTATGTCAGGTCACCCCTCACCTGCCAGTCCAGGCAGGGGGTGTGCCAGGCCTGCTACGGGATGGACCTCTCCAAGGGCAAGAAGGTCGAGCTGTCCACCACGGTGGGCATCATCGCCGCCCAGAGCATCGGCGAGCCGGGCACGCAGCTGACACTGCGCACCTTCCATACCGGCGGCGTTCAGGGCCTGGACATCACCACCGGCTTGCCGCGAGTTGAGGAGCTCTTCGAAGCCAGGATACCCAAGGGCCAGGCGGTCCTCTCCGAGATCGACGGCGCCGCTGACATCATATCGGGCGACGAGGGCTACCGGATCAGGATCACCAACTCCGAGTCCTACCGCAATGAGTATCCCCTTCCGCCGAAGTCGGAGGTTCTGGTGCGTGACGGCGACAGGGTGGAGGTAGGCGCCATCCTGGCCACCAAGATGGAAGCGGAGACGGCCAAGGGCAAGGGCAAGGACAAGGACAAGGAACCGGCCCCGACGCCGGTGCTGCTGGCGCCGGTCACGGGAGTGGTCAGCATTGAAGGGAAGAACCTGGTCATCAGCTATGAGGAGAGGGAAGAAGAGGAGTACGTCGTTCCCTATACGGCCAGCATCCGCGTTGAGAAAGGCGCCCACGTGAAGGCCGGGGACCAGCTCACCGAGGGGCACGTCAATCCCCAGGACATCCTGCGGATCAAGGGCCGTGAGGCGGCCCAGCGCTACCTGGTGGACGAGATCCAGAAGGTCTACCGGTCGCAGGGCGTGAACATCAATGACAAGCACGTCGAGGTCATAGCCCGGCGCATGCTGCAGAAGGTCAGGGTGGACTCCCCGGGCGACACCGAGCTGCTTCCCGGCGACCTGGTGGACCGGTTCACTTTCGAGGAGATCAACGCCAGGGTGGTGGCCGAGGGTGGCGAGGCGGCCACGGCCCAGACTGCCCTGCTGGGCATCACCAAGGCGGCCTTGAATGCCGACAGCTGGCTGGCCGCGGCCTCGTTCCAGGAGACGACCAGGGTGCTGACAGAGGCGGCCATCAACGGCAAGACCGACAAGCTGGTGGGGCTGAAGGAGAACGTGATCATCGGGAGACTGATCCCGGCGCAGACCCTGACCCCCGAGGAGCTGGAGCTGACCAAGCCGCCTCAGAAGGAGCTGATCACCCAGATAGTCGACGCCGGACTGGCCCTGGACACCCGGACGGAGGAGCCTGCGGTTCGCCTGGAGCCTGACGCTGAGCTGCTGGCTGAGTTCGAACGTGCCGGGGAAGGTGAGGCCAGTGCGGAGTCCGAGGAGTCTGAGGACGAGTCCGACGACGAGGCGGAGGCTGAGGCGGAAGTCGAGGGCGATGAGGAGGAAGAGGGGGGAGAGGGCGGTGGCGACGAGGAGCAGGCAGGGACCGACTGAGAACCCTCCTCTCCGAAGCTTGGTACGAACCCCGGCCGGGAAACCGGCCGGGGTTCTTTCATCTGGTCTGGAGGCTATCTTGCCCGGCTGTCCAGCAGTATGGTCACCGGGCCGTCATTGTGTATCTCCACCAGCATGTGTGCCTGGAACCGGCCGGTCTCCACCGGGAGGCCGGTGGACCGCGCCATCTCCACGAACCGGTTGAAGAGGGCTTCGGCCTCCCCGGGAGGGGCGGCCTCTATGAAGCTGGGGCGCCGGCCCTTCCGCGTATCCGAGATCAGGGTGAACTGGCTGACCAGGAGCAGCCCCCCACCCGCGTCCGCCACCGAGCGGTTGAACTTGCCCGCCGTGTCGGGGAAGATGCGCAGGTTGACGGTCTTCTCCACCAGGTAGCGGATGTCTTCTTCGGTGTCGCCCTGGGCCACGCCGACCAGCCCCACCAGCCCCGGTCCGATGCGCCCCACCACCTCCCCGTCCACGGTCACGCTAGCCTGGCTGACCCGCTGCACCAGCACCTTCATGGGCTACTTCCGGGCAAACGTCAGCCCATCGGCGCCGGCATCTACCTGGATGGTGTTGCCGCTGGTGTACTCCCCGTCCAGGATGCCCTTTGAGATCGGGTTCTCCACGTAGCGCTGGATGGCCCGGCGCAGGGGCCTGGCGCCGTATGCCGGGTCGTACCCTTCCTTCAGCAGCCAGCTCTTGGCCGCGTCCGTCAGCTCCACGGCTATCCGGTGCTCATCGAGCCGCTTCTTCACTTCCTCGATCAGCAGATCCACCACCTGCCGCAGCTGCTGCTGGCTGAGCGGGTCGAAGATGATGATCTCGTCGATCCGGTTGATCAGCTCCGGCCGGAAGGCCTGCTTGAGCGCGTTCTTGATGGTCACGCGCAGCTTCTCCTGATCGAGCTCCTTCTCCTGCCGGAAGCCGATGCTCTGCTTCTGTACCTCCTGGGTGCCCAGGTTGCTGGTCATTATGACAACTAC
>CALMBS010000495.1 GCA_937860285.1 uncultured Chloroflexota bacterium | reverse complement strand
TGAGGACACGCCCGTCAGCATGGGGGACCTGCTCACCATGTCCGACACCTGCCCGCCGGTGGGCCTGGTGAGCGGCATATATGTGAAGACCCTGAAGGACCTCAACCTGGCCGTCTCTTACGGGGAGGGCCAGCTGGGGAAGCTCATGGCCGCGGCCTTTTCCGGCACGGGCGAAGGGCTCAACTTCGAGAGCATGACCATGCACGCCGGGTCGATCCTGCTGCTGGCCATGGGGGCCTCCGAGATGCTCAAGGTGTCCTGCTTCGGCTTCATTTCGGCGGCCAAGCAGAAGATAGACGAGCTGGAGAACTTCCCGCCGGCCAAGGTATCGGGGGGCTGGGCCTCCGTGGCGCCGGGGAAGCCCGTCATCGCCTTTGCCGGTGATGACTTCCTTCCTGCCTGGTGCGCCGTGGACTACCTGAAGCGGACCGAGGCCCTGGACAAGGTGGAGATGTGCGGCATCGGCCCGGCCGGCGACGACGCGGCCCGTTTCTACGACAAGATCCACATCATGGCCCCGATGGTGCGCGCCGGCAAGGCCATCCGCAATGGCGTCTTCGATGTGGTAGTGGCCGGCACGGCCTGCCTGCCGCTGGACCTGGCCGCTGAGGCCGCCAGGGTGGACACCCGGTTCGTATGGGTGGCCGCGCAGGGCGTGGCGGGCCTGGTGGACCGGACCGACGACCCCGTGGACAAGATCGTGGCGGGGATGCTGGGGGACCAGAAGTCGGCCTGGATCCGGGACGCGGAGAAGGCGGCCGAGGTGGCGGTGAAGGTGGCGCTGGCGGTCAAGAGGAACAATACGGGCCTGCTGAGTGATGACGCGGCCATGGCCGAGGCCAAGAAGTGCAAAGGCGACTGCGATCTGTGCTCCATGGCCTGCCCCAATGCCCTCCCCATCTCCAAAGGGGTGAAGGCGCTGGCCGCCGGGCAATGGGAAGGCTTCATCGAAGTGGAGAAGGGCTGCTACTTCTGCGGCAAGTGCGAGGCGGCCTGCCCGGCCAAGGTGGGACTGCGGGACATTATCGTGGCGGCGGAGCGCAAGCAGGCCGCCAGGGACAAGTTCGTCATGCGGCCCGGGCGCGGACCGCTGCCGCTCACTGAGATCCTGCAGTCCGCGTTCTCCATGGTGTGGGGCAACGCCCCCGGTATCGTGATCATAGCCGGCTGCGGCGACGCCCCGAAAGAAGAGATCGGCTGGCTGGCCTACGAGCTGACCAGGCGGAACTGCATCGTCTTCACCGCCGGGTGCGGCGCCGGGGAGCTGGCCCGGCACTACATCGACAGCAAGGGCAAGTACCTCTTTGAGCCGTACCTGGCCTCCATCGAGCCGCGTTCGCTGATCAACTGCGGCGGGTGCGCGGCCATGAGCCTGGCCAACAACATGTACATGTACTCCCGCGCTGCGGGAGGGATCCCCCTCTATGGCGGCATACCCGAGGTGGGAGAGGGCTCCCTCTACACCACCTTCTCCCTGCTGCTGTGGGGAGCGGTCCCGGACCGGATGTATGCGGCGGCCGCGGGCTATGCGCGCCTGGGGATCAGGGTAGTGGTGGGCCCGACCTCCGGCTGGAGCTGGGGCCGCTACCTGCCCGGGGACCGCTATGACCGCAGCAAGTGGTGGGTCTACCACGGCGACGATGGGCGTAAGAGGGAGGTCGAGCCGGTGCCGGAGCACCTCCTGGTCCCGGTGGAGACCAAGGAAGAGGCCCTGACCATGATCCCGCGGATGTTCTTCAGCACCTCGGAGATGCGGGAAGGGCGGGCGGCCCGCATGGACTTCTTCCTGGAGCTGTATCGCATCTTCTACGGTGAGATGCCCCTGGACTGGCACCTCCTGATCCGGTCCCACCTCGATATCCCCATGAGGCACCGGATCAAGCTGATCAAGGTGCTGCGCGACGAGTTCGGCTGGGAGGGCGACGGACTGAAGGTTACGAAGGCCCGGAACCGTGACGGGAAGCTGATGACGCTTTCCGAGTTCAATACCAGCTATGGCATGGAGCTGGGCCGGTACCACTCCCGCCTGAAGAGGCTGCTGCCCAACAGCGTGAAGAACAAGCAGCCGGAGACCTAGGTCATACACGGTCAGCGTATCGCGCGCCGGGCCCCGGGCCCGGCGCGCTCTTGTCTCTGCATGTTCCGGGCCGGCCTTGGTGGCCACTTTGAGTATCGAAGTGGAGTTGGGTAAACTAGTCAGGGAGGAATTACCATGCGATTTGCTAGGCCCAGAGCGCCCGGACGTATCCTGATGGCGATCCTA
>CALMBS010000494.1 GCA_937860285.1 uncultured Chloroflexota bacterium | reverse complement strand
GTACTGCGGGTCCTTCCACTTGATCATGTAGGCGTTCTCCACGCACCGGGTGGCGTCGTACATGTTGGGGATGCCGTACTTGTGCAGCAGCTTGGACACGTCCTTGGCGTTCTGCATGGATATCGGCTGGCCGCCGGCCATGTTCACGCAGGTCTCGAAGCTGACGTAGGCCACCTTCTCCGGCCCGGCGCGCCGGATCTCGGCCTCCAGCTTCTCCAGGTCGATGTTGCCCTTCCACGGGAACGGGTCGGTCGGGTCGTGCGCCTGGTCCACGATGACGTCCACGAACACCCCGCCCGCCATCTCCTGGTGCAGCTTGGTGGTGGTAAAGTACATGTTGCCGGGCACGATCTGGCCCGGCTTGATCATGCACTGGGACATGATGTGCTCCGCGGCCCGCCCCTGGTGCGTCGGGATGATGTAGTTGTACCCCAGGATCTCCCGGAACTCCTCCACCATCTTCAGGTAGTGCCGGCTGCTGTAGGGGGTGTCCCCGGTGTTGGTCATGCCCTCCCACTGGTAGCAGCTCATGGCCGAAGTCCCGCTGTCCGTCAGGAAATCCAGGTAGACGTCTTCCGACTTCAGCAGGAAGGTGTTGTACCCGGCCTCCGCAATAGCCTTCCGGCGGTACTTCTTGTCCACCATCCGCACCGGCTCGAAGATGGCGACCTTGTACGGTTCGTACATCCTCTTCTCCGAGCGCTCGACACGCGGAAAGGACACGAACAGGCGCTGCTTGAGCGGCTCGAACTGGGCCTCATCCACGAACTCGGGGGCGTTCTTCAGGGAGAGCCCGGTCAGGTCGTCCCGGTTCTGGTACACCGCCGCTATCACATCTGCGATCTCCCGAAGATGGTTGATGGTATAGGCGCAGCGGGGCAGCTCGAACATCAGCGTCCGCGCCCCCTCGCCCCTGGCGTGATACTCCCAGAGCCCTTCGATCTTGCCGCGCATGCCGCCCTGGATATAGAGGGAGGCCGCCAGCACGAACTTGGGCGACTCCGCGCCCGGGATGTGCGGCAGGAACTCCCTCACATCGAGGGCTATGCCCCGGGTGCCCCTGAAGGCCGGCACGCCCTCGGCCTTCACCATGTCATAGAGGGCCTCGACCTGCCCCTGGTACCACTCGGTGTACTCCGTGTTCGCCAGCTCCTCGACGCCGATGGCGAAGACCTCCATGGCCCGCCCGGACATGCCCCCGTAGGTGTGCAGGCCCTCGAAGACCGTCACCTCGTTGCGCAGCTTCTCGAAGCAGTCCTCCCGGGGGCTGGCAATGAAGCCGCCGACGTCCGACCGGGGGTCCTGGCTGGCATCCATCAGGACAATGTCGGCCAGACCGATGATCTCCCGGGCGATGTTAAGTATGCCCCGCCTTGGCGCCTCCACCTTCCGGACCCAGTAGGCGTTCTCCAGAACGTCCGAGATGTCTATGACCAGCGCCACGGAGCAGGCGCTGGCCAGCTCCCGGACCGCTTTGATGTTGGCCAGCGACACCGGCTGCCCGTTCCAGGCATCGGGGCAGGTGTCGATCTCGATGTAGGCCACCTTGCCCTTCCCCAGTCTCTTCAGCATCTGTCTCAGCCTGGCCACGTCGATGTTCCCGCCGAACTCCTCCGGCTCTCTGTAGCGGGCGGCCGCCCCGACGCTGACATCAACGCTCTTCCCTTTGTTGGCCGGAACCAGGCCCTCGCACCGTCCGCGGTTGTGCAGCACGGTCTGGCCCGGGCGCAGCATGGTGGCCACCAGCAGCTTCTCCGAGCCGAATCCATTGTGGGTAGGCACCAGGTGCTCGATGCCCAGCACCTCCCGCACGGCGCTCTCCAGACGGAGGAAGCTCCGGGCGCCGGCATAGGCCTCGTCGCCGATCATCAGCCCGGCCTTCTGGAAGTGGGACCAGGCCGACATGCCCCGGGCCACCATGTCGAAGGCCACGTGGTCCGAGCAGACATGGAAGGTGTTGAAGTGGGCCTGCTTCAGGATGTTCCACCGCTCGTAAGCGCGCAGCGCCGTCATCTTCTTGACTTCCTTGATCTTGAAAGGCTCGCTTCTCATCTGTTGTCTCTCCATCCGTCTGATCGCAGTTGGGCGGGCGCGGTACACCCGCCTATTGTACCATCGACCGCGATGAGATGCCGGATGGGAACGGCCCGCAGTCCAGGGGCGTGGGTCAGGCGTACCACTGGCCGGTGAAGTAGACCAGCGAGTCGTCCCTGGAGAAGAGGGCCGAGTGGCAGAGGAAGCTCGCGGGGAAGTAGTCTGGCGTGATGTTCCGGTCGTCGCTGCCGTCACTGTTGATCATGTGGATGTCGAAGACGCCCCGGTCGCCTTCGGCGGCCACGATGTAGACGATCCGGTCACCGGAGTGGGACCAGACCGCCAGGCCCTGCGAGTATCCGGTGCTCGTCAGCCTGGTCTCTCCGGCCCCGTCTGAGCCGATGACGAACAGGTTGTAGTTCCCATGAGAGCTGGCGTCGTCCTCCAGCCTCTCAAAGGCCATCCGGCTGCCATCGGGGTTGAAGCAGGGGTCGTAGTCCCCGAAGGGCAGGTTGGCCTTCCCCCACTCCCCGGCCCGGGGAGGGCTGGTGACCTGCCGGGGGTCGCTCCCGTCCTCTCTGATGCTCCAAATCCGGCTGTTGCGGGTGAAGGCGATCCGGCCGCCGCTGCCCCAGTTGATGTCCGAGTCGTGGGAGCCTGAGTCGTAGAGGAGCCTCTGGTTGCCGCCGTCGCTGTCCATCACATATATGTCCATGGTGCTGCGCATCGACAGGTAGGCGATCCGGGAGTCATCCGGGGAGTAGGTGGGGAAGAGGTCGCGGCAGCTGTTGCCGGTCAGCCGGCGCAGCCCGGTGCCATCGACGTTGATGCTGAATATCTCTTCGTCGGAATCCCGAGTGCCGTCCGCCTTCCGGGAGAAGGCCAGCACGTTCCCGGCATGATTGAGGCAGCGGCAGGTGATGGTATCGTTGCCGCTCCATATGAGCTCAACAGCCCGGGTGGAGAGGTTCAGGGCATAGATGCCCCAGGCCCCTTCGTGCGGGACCGTTGCCTCCTGCAGTCCTGTACCGTCGTCCGAGTCATCGCTCCCGGCCTGGCAGCCCGCGGACAGTATCAGGGCCGCGCATAGGACCAGCAGCACCGATCTGAGCCACCTGACCGACAGCAGCATGATTGGCGGCTATTGTAGCCGCCGGACAGGCGCCTGTCCACGATCCGCTGCCAGCTACCGCCCCCGCGCGCCGGTGCCCGCCGCGATAATCCGGCGCAGGAGGCCGGCCGCGATGCCCGCCACCGCCGCCGCCATCACCCCGATCCAGAGCGCGGGAAAGGCGGTGACGGACTCCTCTTCGGACCCCGATGCGGGGCCGGGCCAGCCCGGGCCTCCCTGGTCTACAATCTCCCCATTGACGGCCAGATCGTCGTCCCCCGTACCACCGTCCGTCAGGGTGATCGTGATCACATTGTCCCCGTCGTTGGATCCCATCGGCACCTGGTACCAGTGGTCGAACGGATCGGAGCCGGTGGGGCCGTACTTCCAGTACTGGGCGCCTGCCGGGACGGCCGACGGCAGGCTGATGGTGATGGTGGCCGACGAGCCGGGGGCCAGGCAGCAGCTGGTGAAGGAGAAGAGCCCGTGGCCGAAGACCAGATCGGGCGCACCGCCCGGCAGGCCTGCCGCCGCGAGCTCCCGGACTCCGCCGGCGTCGGTGGACAGCACCGCTGTCCCCGTGCCGGTGAACGTGTCAACGGAGGCCCCGCTGCCCGGGATGGCCTGCAGCCAGGGCGTGTAGTCCACATTGTTGCCCACGCTGTCACACCCTCCCTCTCCCGGACC
>CALMBS010000493.1 GCA_937860285.1 uncultured Chloroflexota bacterium | reverse complement strand
CACCCTCCGCCCCATAGGTCAGCCCGCTGACGGCCGTCAGCGCCTGCTGCTGGGCCTGCTCCCGGGTAGCCACCCCGCTGGTCTCGAGGCCGTAGTAGTACTCCAGGGCGCCGCAGGCCGTCTGGACCTCACTCCGGGCCGAGTTGCGCATCTCCGTTTCCAGCCGGCTCTGGATGGTGGGAATGGCGATGACGTAGTTGTAGATGTTGAACGCGGTCAGTATGACCGCCAGTATGATGGACAGCTTCCACGTCACCGTGAATCTGAATCTGCGTCTCGGTTCCTGCTCCATGCAGCCCTCCCTCTGGACCCGTTCTCGCGGCAGCAGGCACTCTCGGCACTCCGTCGTGTGCGTTAGATGCGCAGCTGCCGCCAGGCGGCGTCCCACTGGCGATTATAGACAGGACTGATCACAGAAATGTCTCATGCGCCCATTGCCAGGTAACAAAAGGGTTTCGGCTTCGGGTTTTCCAGCCGGCGCCCGGAGCCGGGGTGCGCTCCGGGGGACAACGAGCCGGGCCCGGCCGGCGCCGCGCCCGGCGACGCTCGGGCTAGCGGAAGGACAGGTTCAGCTCGTAGACACCGCCGTCCTCGCTGACGGTCTCGATGTCGAAGCCCATCTTCTTGAACAGCCGCAGCATGGGGGCATTGGCCACCAGCACCTCGGCGGTGAAGCCCACCAGGCCGTTCTTCTTGGCCAGGTAGGTGAGATAGGCCAGAAGCTCCCGGCCGACGCCCTTGTTCTGGTAGTCATCCCTGACGGCGACGGTCACCTCGGCCGTCCGGATGTCCGGGTTCAGGTAGTACCGGGCTACCCCGATGACCTCCGGCTTCTCGTCCGGCGGCGTCACGGCCACCAGGGCCATCTGCTGTGTGTAGTCGATGGCCACCATCTCCTGAAGGCGGTCGTGGGACATGTCCCTCCGGGCGGAGGCGAAGCTCAGGTACAGGCTCCTGTCCGACAGGCGGTACCAGAAGTCCTGGATCAGCGGCTCATCGCTGATCTTGATGGGTCTGACAAGCACCTCCACGCCGGCGGAGGTGACCCTCCGGGTCTCCAGCTCCTCCGGGTACTCCCCGGCCTTTCCATCGACGAATGCCTGGTCCCGGTATATCAGGTTCAGCTTGCGGGCTTCTTCGACCAGCCAGCTCCGAAACCTGGGATGGGCGATAGCGATAAGCTGCATGGCCCTGTGCCTCACGCTCTGACCGTGCAGGTAGGCGATGCCATGCTCGGTCACCACGTAGTGGATGTCACCCCGGCACAGCGTGACCCCGGCCCCCTCGCTGAGGAAGGGCACGATCCGGGATATGGTGTCGTTCTCCGTCGTCGAGTGGAGGGTGACGATCATCCGGCCGCCCTCGGCCAGCATGGCCCCGCGGGCGAAGTCCGCCTGGCCGCCGATGCCGGCGTAGAACGTCCTTCCAATCGACTCGGCGGTGGCCTGCCCCGTGAGGTCCACCTGCAGGGCGGCGTTGATGGCGGCGATGTTCTGGTGCTGGGCTACGGTCAGGGGGTTGTCGGTGTAGTCGATAGTCCTGAACTCTATCCGGGGATTGTCGTTGAGGTACTCGTAGGTCTGCCGGCTCCCCATGCAGAAGCTGGCAATGGTCTTGCCCCGGTTCACGGTCTTCCGGGAGTTGTTGACGGCGCCCTTCTTCATCAGCCGAACCAGGCCGTCGGTCAGTATCTCCGAGTGCACCCCCAGGTCCCTCTTGTCGGCCAGGCCATCCGTGACCGCGTCCGGTATCCGTCCGAAACCAACCTGTATGGTATCGCCGTCGTGCACCAGGTGAGACACGTACCGGCCGATCTTCTCCGCCACCTCGTCCTTGGGCTTGGCGGTGATCTGCAGCAGCGGCTCGTCATGCGGAACGAGGTAGGTCAGCTCATCGATGCTCAGGAAGCCGTCCCCGTGCACCCGCGGCATGTTCTCATTGATCTGGGCGATGACGGTGGACGCCCGGGCCACCGCCGCCTTCGTTACGTCGACACTGACACCCAGGCTCACGTGGTCATGCTCGTCCGGAGGCGAGGTCTGTATCAGGGCTACGTCCACCGGGACTACTCCCCGACGCAGCAGGTCCGGTATCTGCGACAGGCTGGTCGGCACGTAGTCCGCCAGCCCGGCGTTCACGGCCTCCCTGGTGCTCTCGCCCACGAAGAACGACGTGTGGCGGAAGTTCCGCTCAAACCTCTTGTCGGTGTACGGAGCCGTCCCAATGGTCCACAGGTGCATCACCTCGACATCGAAGAAGGCCTTGGGGTGCTCCTCCACGTACCTGATGAGGGCGCGGACCAGGTACTGCGGCTGCCCGCAGCCGGTGCCGATGAAGAGCCGGCTGCCCCGGTGTATGTGACCGAAGATCTCCTCTTCGGAGGCAAACTTCCGGGGATAGCGCTCCCGGATCTCGGCCAGTCTACTGGGCCCGTTTTTCCGCATTGGCCTCACCCGCCAGAACACCCTCGGCCGGGACCTCCCGCTCCGGCCGCCCGCCGCGGGACGCGCCGTCCGGCGTGCCCCTCAATCGACCTCCGGTCCTGGCTGTCTGTCCGGCTCCTCTTCCGAGCCATTGGGATCGAGCGGGGGAATAGGCTCAGCGGGCACGGGCACCTGCCCCAAGCCGCCGCAGACGTCGCACACGTCACCCGAAACGTGCCCCTTGCCCTTGCACCGGTAACAGGTCATTCTCTTCATCGATCGGCCCTCATCCAAACCAGTCTGGCCGCCCGGCAGCCTCATGTCACCCCCGATTGTACCACCCGCCGCCGGCCCTTGCTTCCCCGTTCGCCTTGTGGAAGAATAGTGCCGGGGAATGCAGGACCTTCGATCCGTCTTCCATCCGGCGTCGGTGGCCGTGACCGGCGTCTCGCCGGGGAGCGCCGGCGAGCGTTACGCGGACCACCTGCTCAACTACGGCTACAAGGGCGATCTGTACCCCCTTCGCCCGAAGGGAGGCGAGTTCCGCGGCCTGAAGATCTTTCCCGGCATCAAGGACGTCCCGGGCCCGGTGGACCTGGCTATCTGCTGCATCCCCGCCCGGCACCTGCCGGCCTTGATCCAGGACTGCGCGGACAAAGGCGTGAAGGCGGCCGTGGTGCACACGGCCGGCTTCTCCGAGACCGGCAGCCCCCAGGGCCGCGAGATGGAGGCCGAGATGGTCCGGGTGGCGCGGGCCGCCGGCCTGCGCCTGATAGGCCCCAACTGCATGGGGGTGTATTGCCCCCGGTCCGGCCTGTCCTTCGCCTCCGAGTTCCCCGTCGAGAGCGGGCGCACCGCGCTCATATGTCAGAGCGGCGGCAACTCCAACTTCCTGGTCCGGGCCGCGGCCGAGAGGGGTGTCCGCTTCAGCAAGGTCGTATCCTACGGCAACGCCTGCGACATCAATGAGACCGACCTGATGGAGTACTTCATCCAGGACGGCGAGACCGACGTCATCGCTGCCTACATCGAAGGCATTGGAGACGGCCGGCGGTTCCGGGAGGTCCTGGGGAGGCTCTGCGCCGTCAAACCGGTGGTCATCCTGAAGGCGGGCGCCACGGCCGCCGGAGAGAGGGCCGCCGCGTCGCACACGGCGGCGCTGGCCGGCTCCAATGCCGCCTGGAACGCCCTCTTCTCACAGACCGGCGCCGTCCGCGCGGACAGCCTGGACGAGCTGGTGGACATGATGGTCACCCTGAGATTCCTGCCGCTGCCGCCCGGGGGAAAGAGAGTGGCCATCATGGGCGTGGGCGGCGGGATGAGCGTGCTGGCCACGGATGAGTGCGAGCGTGCCGGCTTCCTCATGCCGCCCCTCGACGACCAGGTGAAGCACAGCTTGAGGAAGCTCCTGGCCAGCGATGCCGGGAGCATGCTGGGCAACCCTATCGATTTTCCTTTCTGGACCATGACCGAGGACCAGTACCGCGATGCCCTCAAGGCCGTGCTGACATGGGACGGGATCGACCTCTTCCTGTACGCGGCCCCGCTGCGGCAGTCCGAGATGCGGCTGGCCGACTTCGTCCCCCTGGTGGACTACCAGCTGCGCAACGTGATCGGGGCCGCCGCCGGGAGCGTCAGGCCCCTGGCCGTGGTCATCAACCTGATGGGCACCGGCCAGAGCCGCCTGGCGGCCGCCGCCCTGCAACAGAAGTGCTACGAGGCAGGGCTGCCCACCTACGAATCCACGTCCAGCGCCCTGAAGGCCATCGGCCGGCTGGCCCGGTTCCACCAGGCCCGCCCCTCTTCTCAATGCCCGCGCCAGGCGGGCACCAGCCGGCATGGGAACGCGGGCCACATTCCGGACAATGGTGTTCGCTGAGAAAGGGGGCTGCGCATGAGACTGTGTATTGTGGGCAACACCGACCTGCCGCCCAGGTGGGTGGGAAACATGCTGGGATCACTCCAGCCGAGCTTCGCCAGGGTCTTGAGGCCGGACACCGAGGTCGTCTTCAAGCCTTCCAAAGGCGCGCTCAGAGGGGACAGCTACCTTGATTTCGACCAACCCTACTTCTCCTTCCTGAATGAGGCGCGCATCGTCGAGACCTTCATCGAGGCCAGCCGGGAGGGCTTCGACGCCGCCCTGGTGAACTGCTTCGGCGATCCGGGCGTGCGGGTGGCCCGCCACGCGGTCGACATGCCCATCATAGGCCCCGGCGAGGCCGCCCTTCACTTCGCCTGCCAGATAGGCCGCAAGATGGCCATCATAGTCCCGCGCCTGCCCGGGATGCGGTCGCAGACGGAGGACCAGCTGCGCCTCCACGGCCTGGAGAGCCGGCTGATCAGCAACGGCATCAGGTGCGAGCCGGAGCCGTTCGAGGTGGCCTTCGCCAGGGGGCAGAAGGACCCTGGATACACGGTGGAGGCGGTCAGCGAAGTCGCCCGGGGATGCGTGGCCGACGGGGCCGATGTCATCGTCATCGCCTGTTGCGGGACCGGCCCCCTGCTGAGCCGCGCCGGCTTCAACAGGCTGGTGGTGGACGGTCAGCAGGTACCCGTTATCGATGCGATGATGGTGGCGGCCAAGATGGCCGAGACCGTGGCCGACATCAGGAAGGGAGCCGGGCTGCCCATACCCAGCCGGACCAGGAGCCACGCGCTGC